>JAYEFR010000139.1:36687-54275 GCA_034716155.1 Thermodesulfobacteriota bacterium | reverse complement strand
CGTATGTTCACTAGGTCCACTTCCTTCCATGGCATCTCAAAACCCCCAAGGTTTTTCATGCCATCTTCTCAGAAAGTGTTACCTATGTCTTGAACCTATTTCGTTACCTATGTCCTGAACCTGTACCGGAGTTAGGGAGTTGAGGAGTTAGGGAGTTGAGGAGTTAGGGAGTTAGGGATTTAAGGAGAGATATCTGTTAAGCTTCGACATAGGTAGACTGAAACAACCTTCAACTCTTACACTCATAACTCCCTAACTCTCAACCCCATAACTCATTCATCTTGACCGGTACCTTTCAATCTATTATTATGATGAAGATGGACTTCACAAAGGTAACAAAGATTTCCAGATTTTTAGATCCTTCTCAAGGGTATGCTGAAGTCCAAAGACTAAGCGAAGTAAGGGTTGACCCCCTTACAGGGCACACAACCAGGATTTTGGATTTTCCTGTAAAGCAGTTGATGAAGGTTGACATAAGCTCATTGGTGGAGAAATCAAGGCCTTTATGCCCATTTTGCCCGGAGATTAGAGATCAGGTAACACCAAAGTTCAGCCCGAACCTGCTAAGTAAAGAGAGGTTTACCCGTGGAGAAGCACTGTGTGTGCCGAATCCATTTCCATACGATGAGAATGGCGCTGTTACTATTATGACCTACGAGCACTATGTTGCATTATCTGATTTCACGTCCGATATATTAAGGGATGCCCTTATGTGTTGTATAGAATTCCTGGGCGAGGTAATCATTAATCAGCCAGAGGCCATATACCAGTCTATTAACTGGAACTATCTGCCACTGGCTGGAAGCTCTATTGTGCATCCACACCTTCAGATTATGGCCTCGTCTTCTTCTACAAACTACTACACAAGTGTAACATCCGGATTATCAAGATACAAAGAAGAGAATAAAAGCCCATTCTGGCCGGATTTTGTGGCGGAAGAAAAAAGGATTGGCGAGAGAATTATAGCTGCTACACATGATATATCATGGATAGTAGCCTTCGCTCCCATGGGGGCCTTTGATATAATTGGTGTTATAAGTAATGCATCTAAGCCTGCGGATATTAGTGATACTATAATGGATGATCTGGTAAGTGGAATATTGAACATTCTAAAGTTTACTGATTCTATGAATCTATATAGCTTTAACATGTCTATCTACTTTCTTATAAATAATAACAACTTTACCCCTCACTTGCGTATATGCCCGCGTGTAAGCCTGCCGCCTTTTGGTACAAGTGAGATAAACTACATGAGAATGCTCCATAATGAAACACTGACCACTATGAAACCGGAAGAAGTATGTAAAGAGGTTAAACCATTTTTTGCCAGTTGATTACAAATGCTTTATGTATTAAAGACAAACTATCCACTATGAGGAGGTTTTGTATGAAAAAATTATTTTTAATAGTATTTTCCATCTTGATCAGTAGTGTATCATTTGCCTCAGGGCCTGATCTCGTGTGGACCGGGGGCGGTTTATGTGTAAGTGATGAAGACAATCCAGGCTACCTGGCTGAAACATTTGTATCTCTTGGTAATTATAATAACGCGTATATCTTCACAGAGCCTATGCTCACCCTAAAAGGTGGCGATCTTGGTGTAAGCGTAGGCGCCGGTGCAAGAATGCCAATATTGTCCGGGGATGTGTTGGCTGGGTATAACGTGTTTTTTGACTATACAGATGACAATGACCATAAACGAATAGGTGCAGGGGCTGAGATATATCACCACAACTTTTCAGCACACACAAATATCTATCTCCCGCTATCTGACAGGCAGGGCAGGGAAGAGGCATTGACTGGAATAGATCTTACCGTAGGAATCCCTATACCAAGGGCCAGCTTTATATCTGTATGGCCAGGTCTTTACTTCTTTAATGGTGAAGATGAGGACGATATGAAGGGTCTAAGCCTTATTGTAAAAGTGCAACCAGCAAAGGCAGTTACCATCAACATTGGCGCCAGGAATGATGCACTCACTGCTGGAAGGGATGAAAGTGAGATATTTGCCAGGATAGATATAACCATCCCTATGAAAAATCTGGGCATGGATCTATTCAAATTTGCCCCAGAGAAATACCCCATAGATACAAGTCAATATATGGATCATAGAGTGGTGAGGCAGAACTTTATTACCTATGAGAAAAAATCCTTATATCACCTCATCTTTCACCATTAATAAGGTTAAGGCGGGAAGTGGCTCAGCCTGGGAGAGCACAGCGTTCGGGACGCTGGGGTCCGGGGTTCAAATCCCCGCTTCCCGACCAGCTTTAATCTTAAATCTTGAGGGGAAAATGAAGCTGATTTTCTTTGCCTGAAACATTTTTTTTGATATATCCCTAAGCTCGCCAAAGGATGTATCAGCAAATCATCCGTCAAGGGCGGAAAGGAATATCTCAAGAGTCACTATCCCTTAATCTGCTCGAACAAATTCCCCCTTTGAAGGGGGCCAGGGGGATGTTATTGAGAGAGCACCCCCCCCAAACATTGAACATGGAATATTGAACTTTGAACCTAAAATCTTTTACTTTTCCAACTATCGATTATCCACTGTCTTTCCGGCTGTTGACTACCGACTGATGACTGTCGACTGTTTTCATATAGTACGACTTTTTACCAAAAAATTGGCCTGTTTTTGTACGAAGCTAAATAAAAAGCGAAAATGCTCGTAATCTTAAGATAAGGATAGAAATTTTATCTTATCTGGGAATAATCCTGAATAGCTTCTATAATAGGTCAATAAACCCATACAACTGAAGTTGAAAAAAGCGCCGTATCCTTATAAACCTCGTTAGCACTCATTGGCGATGAGTGCTAATAAATTCATACAAAGGAGGAACGCTATGAAGATTCGCCCGTTACAAGATAGAATTCTTGTAAAGAGAATAGAAGAAGAAGAAAGGACAAAAGGTGGGATTATCATTCCGGATACAGCTAAAGAAAAGCCTCAAATGGGTGAGGTTATAGCCGCGGGTAATGGTAAAAAGACGGAAGATGGCAAGATCTTGCCCCTGGATGTTAAGAAAGGAGATAAAATTCTCTTTTCAAAGTATGGAGGTACAGAGGTAAAGTTGGAGGGTGAGGAATTGTTAATCATGAGGGAAGATGACATCTTAGGGATTGTCGAATAAAGAAAGATAAGGAGGTTTTAATATGCCTGCAAAAGACATTATTTATAATGAGGAAGCAAGGGCAAAAATTTTAAAGGGTATAGACAAATTGGCTAATGCTGTAAAGGCGACATTGGGTCCGCAAGGAAGGAATGCCGTCCTTGACAAAATGTTTGGGGCTCCCACAGTAACAAAAGATGGTGTAACTGTAGCAAAAGAAATAGAATTAAAAGACAAATTCGAAAATATGGGGGCTCAGATGGTAAGAGAGGTGGCATCAAAGACTTCCGATGTCGCTGGAGACGGTACTACTACTGCAACAATTCTTGCTCAGGCCATATATCATGAAGGTCTGAAGTATCTGGCCGCTGGTATGAATGCTATGGAGTTAAAGCGTGGTGTTGACAAGGCCACCAAGGTAGTAATTGATGAGCTGAAAAAGGCAAGCACGTCTGTAAAGGACAAGAAAGAGATCCAGCAGGTAGGGTCAATCTCTGCCAACGCGGATGCCGAGGTAGGGGATATGATCTCTGATGCCATGGACAAGGTTGGTAAAGAAGGTGTTATCACTGTAGAGGAAGCAAAGGGTATGGAAACAACCCTGGAGCTGGTCGAGGGGATGCAGTTCGATAGGGGTTATCTCTCTCCCTATTTTGTGACAGATGCTGAGAGGTTGGAGACTGTGATGGAAGATCCATATATACTTATCTATGACAAGAAGATCAGCAATATGAGAGACATTGTTCCTGTATTAGAACAGATTGCCAAGGAAGGCAGGAGTCTGGTCATCCTATCAGAGGATGTAGAAGGTGAAGCCTTAGCCACACTCGTGGTAAACAAGCTCAGGGGCACACTCAAGTGTGCAGCAGTCAAGGCACCTGGTTTTGGCGACAGACGTAAAGCCATGTTAGAAGACATAGCCATCCTGACTGAAGGCTCTGTCATCTCTGAGGACCTGGGTAGAAAATTAGAGTCTGTTACAGTAGTCGACCTTGGAAAGGCTAAAAAGGTGGTAATAGACAAAGACAACACTACTATTGTAGAGGGTGCCGGCAAAACTGCTGATATCCAGGGAAGAATACAGCAGATCAAGGCGCAAATTGAAGAATCCACCTCTGATTATGATAAGGAAAAGCTTCAGGAAAGGCTCGCAAAACTGGCAGGTGGTGTTGCTGTAATCAGGGTAGGCGCGGCAACAGAGCCTGAGATGAAAGAAAAGAAGGCAAGGGTTGAGGATGCCCTGCATGCAACCAGGGCTGCTGTGGAAGAAGGCTTCTTGCCTGGTGGTGGTGTGGCCTTGCTCAGATGCATAGACAAATTAGGCGCCCTTAAAGTCGAAGGTGACCAGGAATTTGGTGTAAAGGTTGTGGCCAAGGCGCTTGAAGAACCTCTAAGACAGATTGCCGTAAACGCCGGCTTGGAAGGCGGAATAGTGGTGGGAGCGGTAAAGAACATGAAAGGCAACGAAGGGTTTAATGCGACTACTGAGACATATGAAAATTTGACGGAAGCCGGTATCATTGACCCGACCAAGGTTGTCAAGACCGCACTTCAAAACGCTGCATCTGTTGCAGGTTTGATGCTTACCACGGAGGTGATGGTAACAGAGTCCCCCGAAGAGAAAAAGGGGATGCCTGGGATGCCCCCAGGAGGAGGAATGCCACCTGACATGGGCGGAATGATGTAACAAATCTAACAATCCAGGACTACAAAAAACAGGGCCGGTATCGGCCCTGTTTTTTTTATTTATATGAAAATAGGCACAAAGCTTTGTAGGGGCCTTTTGCCCTCATCGACCCGCTTAAGGGAAATATGCCCTATATTGAATAGTGATAAAAACTCTCTTGATATTTAGTAGACAAAGGCCATAAGATATCATAACTATCTTAACATGCTCTGCAGATTATGTTGTCCCCATCTCCTTAAATCACTTATTTGGTACATATTTATTTTACTTTTCTTGTCCCCGGGGCAGATTGTATGGGCAGACAACCTCAATATCGGCAAAGGCCCTATCCATTTTTCTTCCCAGGCCCCATTCCAGAGTTTTCACCTGCCTGTCTTTCCTGTAAGCCCAAGCAATCTTGTATCTGGACAGACAGAGGTTTTATTTACTCATACATGGTCTAATATCTGGGCAATCGAACATGAGGCCTATGTGTTTGATTACGAGGTATTTTCACTCGGGCTTGGGGGTATCCATCAGATATCGCCTAAGATATCCATTCTGGGTGGGCTAAGAACCATGTACATCCTTGGAGGTGTAATGGATGGCTATATAGAAGAATTTCATGATCTCATAAACAATAGCACAATGTATCGAGATAAATACCCTAGAGATAGGGTCTACACATGTATTAAATACAATAATGTATTTTATGAGAAGGAATACCACAAAGGGTTTTTTGCCCACAATTCAGCCTACTGCGGGCTTCAGTATGATTATACCAAAGGAGGTCTCTTTCTCCCTGCCATTGCTACGGGTGCTCTGGTAAGATTTCCTCTTCCAGGAAAGACTTTTGGACACACAGATGATAAGCTGGACTATAATGTTTATTTAACTCTATCCAAATGGATCAAGCCTCTATATATCTGTTCACACCTGAGTTATACATATTATGGAAATACTGACATAATAAAGGGAATAGAAGAAATCGACCTGAAACGACATCACTGGTCATTCCTTCTTGCGGGAGAACTTCCTCTAAATAAGAATATATCAGCGATCATACAGGGTTTATACAATTCCCCCAACATATCTCATTATTATGAATTTGCAAAACCCATGTATGAGATAGCTGGGGGAGTTAATCTAACCTGGAAAAATCGGTTTAAACACAAAAACTTTTTAGAGTTTTCTGTAATTGAAAACCTCTTTCATTATAACAATAGCCCGGACTTTGGAATCCATCTGGGGATAGGCACTGTATTTTAAGCCGATAGGGCAAAAGATAGTCGCCAGTCGTGAGTCGAGAGTCAGCAGTCGATAGTCTAAAGATACAAGACTTTCGGCTCTTAATTTAGGGTGGGCCCTGTTTTGCTCCTGGAACATCCGCTCTAGCATTTCAGGTTTTTCCTGAGCCGATAGACCGTTTATACTAAACTGGTCTTATGATTCACTCTGAGTGCGCAGAGAAAAGGTTTTTTTATCTTCTTCGACTGTCGACTGATGACTGTCGACTGTCGACTGTTTTTTGCTACCAGGACAGGCTTACAGATATACCCCCTGCATATACATCTCCCTCAACCGTGTAACTCTCCTGAGTTTTATCCTTATGGGGCCCATCCCAATACGTTACTCCTTCCACCCCATCTTTGTACACAGTAATCTCATCCAGCATCTGATACTGGAACACCCCTGCCAGCGTAACCGGCGCCTTTACAATCCCGATGATCGGTTTTGTTAATGTGTAGCTGGCACCCAAAGAAAAGGTGTCTTTGTCTGTATCCAGGTAGTTTGACACCCTGCCTGACTGGTCTGGTACCGGGGTTGGCAGATGGCTATAGCCAGCCATAAGGCTCATGTTTTTGTTGGGTTTATACTCGATGCCAATACGATAGTTAATGGTATCATCAAAATCAGGGCTCCCGGTCTCTATGCCAGTGAGACCTGAGGCACCGGCATAGTAATGATACATGTCTGTGGAGGAATATGAATACTCGCTCCATAACTGTTTATCCGCCTCGATAGAGACCATAAACCTGTCCAGGTCCAGGGCTATGCCCGCGGAATACTCCTCAGGGCAAAAGAAGGCATTCAGATCCAGCTTCATGGGGATGTCCAACTCCCAGTGGCCACCGATAAAAACCGATGACAGAATAGGGATCGGTCCTAATTCCAACTCCTGCTCATCCTTCCATGAAAGACCTATCTTAAGTTTTTTATCCAGTGGGGTAATCAGAATCCCGGCTATGGGATTATATTCAAATAAGGCACCAAACTCCTCTTGCGCCACACAATTTTGATCATCCGGAGCTGACCCTGTTGAGATGCCGTCCACATAATACTTGCCCGGCCCATATAACATGGCATGCGTTCCAACACCTACATGGACAAGGTCTTTAATAACCTCTACCCCTATCGAGGCCGCTATGAAAATACGGTCGATATTATCTCCATACCTGATAAAGTAAGGCTGGTCCGGGGGGTAATCATAGATCCTATATGAAATATCCAATTGCTCAGGCATGGATGCAACGAGTCCAAACTGTACGTTCATTGGAAGATTGGAAATCTTATTGATGTCCAGTATCGCCCCGACTACAGGCACCTGAAGATCAAGACCATGGCCAGCAGTCGCCTCCGTAGGGTCTGACCTTACATTCCCGTTGATATCTGTTGTGTACAGATCTCCGCCAGTAAGCTTTTCCACATCAATATCCGGCGATGTGTAAAGATATTCCATTGAGAGCTGGTGACCTTTCATCTGGGACAGACCTGCAGGATTATAATGCGCTGCAGAAAAGTCATCTGCCACAGCAGTAAATGCCCCACCTAATGCAATAGCCCTTATGCCAAGGCCATATGTGTCAGGAACGCCGGCAGCAAAGGCAGGAAAACTTAAAGACGCGATAAATAATAATACAATGAAAAATCTTTTCCCCATAAGAAACCCCTTTCTTTTATATCTATAAGAGAACATCTCTACTTATTCCATTACCAGGCAAGGCCCACGGATATGCCGCCTGCATAGACATCACCTTCGACCGTGTAACTCTCCTGGTTGACCCAGGATTTACCCTGCACACCATTCTTGTACGCTGTGCAATCGTCCAGCATCTGATACTGGAATGCGGCAGAAATGGTCACAGGTTTTACCATCATCGAGGTCTTGAAGGCGTATTTGCCACCGATTGAGAAGATATCCTTATCCATATCCAGGTAATTGGATACCCTGCCTGACTGGTCAGGAATAGGGGTAGGCTGATGGCAGTAACCCGCCATAATACTCGCATCCTTGCCAATCTTATATTCCACGCCAAGCCGGTAATTAAGGGTGTCATCAAAGTCAGGTGTTCCTGTCTCTATGCCTGTAAGCTCGGGATTGCCAGAGTAGTAATGATACTTCTCGCCATTAGTATAGTCATATTCGCTCCACATCTGTTTATTTGCCTCTAAAGAGACCATAAACCTGTCCAGGCCCAGGGCTATGCCCGCGGAATACTCCTCAGGGGTGAAAAAGCTATTCATCCCCATAACCATGGCAAGGCCAACACCTCCAAGATCTGTTGCAACCAGGGTGGGCATGGGATCTATTTCGACCTCTTCCTCCGCCCTGTAGGACAGCCCGATTTTAAGCTTCTTATCAAACGGGGTTATCAGGATACCGGCTATCGGGTCATAGTGCATCAGTGACGAGATCTTGGCCTGCCCCACTACATTCTCGTACTCCGGCCCTGTACCTATGGCAAGCCCGTCGATCCAGACCTGCCCGTCACCATATAACATGGACTGCATACCACCACCTACATAGATGAGATTGCTGATCACCTCTACCCCAATTGATGCCGCGAGAACTATACGGCTGATGTCATTACCATAGCGGAGGAAACGGGGCTGATCCGGAGGAAAATTATAGATTCTGTACAAAGTATCCATTTGCTCTGTCAGGGATGCTGCAATACCCAACTGCACATTAGCAGGAATGTCCAGCACCCCATTGACATCAAGCGCTAATCCGATCATTGGGATTTGAAGGTCAAGCCCATTGCCTCCACGATAGTTGGTAGGGTCGTTCCTCACCCCACCACCAGCGGAAGGTATAATCAAATCCTGGCCGTTAAGTTTCTTCACATCAATATCAGGCGAGGTGTAAAGATATTCAAGGTTGAAGTAATTTCCCGTGCTTTGGGCCAGGCCGGCTGGATTATAGAACGCAGCTGAATAGTCATCAGCCACTGCAGTAAACGCCCCGCCCAATGCAATGGCCCTAATCCCAATACCATACGTATCAGTAAAACCAGAACCAAAGGCAGGAAAACTTAAAGACACGATAAATAATAATACAATGAAAGATCTTTTCCCCATAAGAAACCCCTTTCTTTAATAACATATCTATACTAGGAGGGGGGCATATCCTCCCCTCCACTTATAATATCAACAAAAGCGGGCCTACCCGTTTATATAAGAATTCTCGACAACTAATTCCAGTGCATTAAGGATCATATTATATGTGTCGCCATCAGGTTTCAAATCTGCGCCGGAAAGAAGATCTACAAGCTCATGCAATAGCCCATTATAGCCAACATCGAGATTTATGAGCTTCATCATACCAAGGGTTACCGAGTCATCTACCACACCATCTCCATCCACATCCACAGAGGCAAACAGGGCCTTAATAAAGTCTATAGAGATCCCCGGACACTCTGTAAGGAGACCTTCTTCAGGCTCAGCATCTCCATCGCTCCCGGTAAGTGCCCATAACAGATCCGGATTGTCTGTGACTGCCACAAGAAAATCCATCATGGGGCTGAAGTCATAAATGCCAGAATTCTCATCACCGATGAGATGGTCAAACAATTCGGTAAGTGTGGTCTCCTCCGGGAGGAGGTTTCCGTTTGGATTGTAGTCATCATGCTTAATATCCAGCATCTTGTAGGCCAGGACCTTGACATTACTCACAAATGGATTGTCTGACCCGTCCTTTTCCTCAAGCAGATAGTCGATAAGCTCGCCAAGCGAGCCCACTTTAATCTCTTCTAACTTATCGATGATACCTTGAATTGTGGTATTATCCGGCTCACCCACGGCCTCACCCGCGATTAAAAGGACATTACCAAGGCCCTCGGAGATATTCACAATCGTATCGTGATTGTCTTTAAGGAATGTCTGCACCTTATCCAGGGGATACTCACCATTTTCATCAGGCTCGAACAAGGCGCTGACGATATCATCTATTGCCTCATAATCTATATTTCCATCATCTTTGAGAAGCCCATTACCGAGGCCAAGTTCATCTAAAAGGGCATCGAAGAGTGAGAGACCGGGTGAGTACTCGGTGCTAATCAGCTTATTTAACACCATGACCGTAAGATCCAGGATCGGATCAAGTATGTCACCATCGTTATCATCCCCCTCATCTGACATCCCCCTCAGGGCATAGGTCAGGAGCCCATAGCCATACGGGCCTTCTATGGCCTTTAATACTACACCTTGATCATCTACTTTAAAGGTTGCATCTGGATTCGAATTACCACGCTTGTCAAACAAAGGCACATAGTCGTCCGGTTCGATCTCATTCATATTGGCAAGCATACCTATCATATCACCGGGCCTGCCCTCATGCCAGAAGTATTCCATGAGCGGCGCAAACAGGGCAAAAAGCGTGTGACGCTCTCCCGCGGTGCCATATCTGTTAAACCAGATAACGGAATCATCACCACCTGCCAGTTCTATAAAGGCAGGGAACGGGTCTATAATGCCTATAGAGGGCATCAAGCCCTTCACTAAGGGGCTTCCCATCATCCCCACTAACCCATCAAATCCATCGGGTGGAATAATACCTAATATCTTGTATTTCTTCTTGAATAACACCCCGTCAAAGGCCTCAAAAAGGGTCATATTAGGATTACGGGCTGTAACCACCTCACCCACGGTCCACTCTGCTATGTTCGTAGTGATATCACTAACCGTACCACCAGGATACGTTACCAGCTTAAGGGACGGAAAGTCTACATCCGCCTCATGCATCATGAATATCAGTGCCCTGAGCGAGCTGGTCTTCACAGCCTGACTAGACCTCTCTCCTGCATACATGTTCCTTCGCACAGCATGCAGGAGCCCGGTATCAATATCGGGGATGTAATCTCTATCCATTGTTGCAATGGCCTTTAACAGCCCTCTTAAGGTCTCCCCATCTGATGTAGGGGCAATCCCCACAAGGGCCTTTCCCACAAACTCCTCAAAGGCACCTCTATTCTCTTTGTAGACATCTATAAGATCCTCGGTGCAATAGAGTATCCTCTCGAAGTCAGCCATGTCATACTTATCCCACTCATTGAATGGATCCGAAGCCTTCTCCTCGGTCATGAGCTTGCCGGCAGAGTACAGGAGGTCCTCAAGATCCTCTTTAAACGAATCATCCTCCATGAGTTCACCTAGGACATCCTGCATTTCAGAGCCAAGGGCTATTTTCGCAACACCCATCAGGCTATTAAAGCCCTCTTCTGAAATACCTCCTAATGATATACCTCCCACAGCCCCTTCCAACGTGGCTGTATCTGCTGCCATAAGATATTCGAGCATTGGATATATATTCTCTGTGAGTACATCAGGGCCTGTCTGCTTAAGCAGATCGTTCAGCACGTCACCAACTTTATTCTCGGCCATCATATCAATAAGCGCGATCAGCGCATCTGAAGCCTCTGCCATGCCTGCGCCTTCAGCACCTCCTGTCTCTTCGAATTCCGCCTTGTCCGCCGCCATATTATTGTACATGTTAGTGATGATGCACAGCAGGGTCTCGTAATCCTCAGGGCTTGTTTTGCCTTGGGCTCCCAGTGCGTTCAGGGTTTGCAAGCTTTCGTCGAGTATGTCCATGAGTTCACCGCCGGTTAAGTTACCCAAAAGATTGCCCAGGTTGGTATAATCCTCAGAAGATAAAAGTTCCTCGCTGTTCAGGCCTCCAAAGCTATCCTCTGATCCCCGCGTTACATCATGCCTCTCATCACAACCTGCTAAGGCAAGCGCAAACATCATTATTATAACAAAAAGATAACTACTAACCCTTTTTATTCCCATAGCTGTCCTCCCTACACATGAATGATATCGTAACATAAAAAGCAAAGTGCGTGCCAGATATTCATATTAAATCAGAAACCTCTCCTTCCCCGATTAAAAACACAAAAAACATAAATATTACATACGTTAATATAACAGCCAGAAAATAAAAGTCAACCTTTTTTTGGCTTATACTTTCAAACTGTAGTTGTATATGTGGCTAAAATTTTTCTCTTTATATGGAAAACATTTTACCTAACCACTAAAAAAAAGAAGATGTCCGTTGTTTTTTGTCCGTGGTCCGTTGTCTACAGGCTGCCGACTGTTTCTTGAGTACTTTTCATTGACATTTAGCATCCAAGCCCATTATCTATGTATCCATGTCTATAAGGATATGCGGCGGAATATACAGATCCAGAAAAATTATCTGTCCTTCCAAAGGGGTGCGACCCACATCCTCTTATGTGAAAGAGGCGATATTTTCTACCTTGGGGGAGGACATGGATGGAAGCAAGGTGCTTGATCTGTTTTCAGGTAGCGGAAACTTAGGCATAGAAGCTATAAGCAGGGGCGCAGGAGAAGTGGTATTCGTGGACAAATCCGGAAGGTGTATACACACTATCGAGGAAAACCTGAACTCTCTAGGGGCAAAAGATAAGGCAACCCTAATACATTCGGATGCAGGGGCATTTATTCATAAATGTACAAAGAGATTTGATATTATATTCATGGATCCGCCATACAACAAAGGGCTTGCCACAAAAATAGCTCCTGTTGTATGTAGATTGTTGATTGGCAGTGGAATATTAGTAATAGAACACTCCCCGAGGGAGAAAGTTGATCCGTCTGAGACGGAAACATGGAAGAGGGTCATATATGGTGATACCTGTGTAACATATACAAAAAAGGGGTAATTACTATGTGTGGATAGGCTGAAGGCCGAAGGCTTTTAGGTAAAAGACTTATAAAACCCTATAATAGCATAGCCATTCAAGTATCCTATTCCCCAAATACGGCCTTTGCCGTTAGGAGGATATCAGTATCCTTCAGTCTAATAGCTTTCAGGCTAATAACCTGAGCAGTTACAAAAAGGGAGGAAATAACATGTTGAAAGAGAAGATAGCAGTCTGCCCCGGAACATTTGATCCTATCACCAATGGGCATATAGATATAGTACGGCGGGCACTAACGGTGTTTGACAAGGTAATTATAGCTGTAGGAATAAATCCTCTAAAGAGGGACTTATTTACCTTGGAAGAAAAGCTTGATGTGATAAAAAAATCTGTGAAGGACAACCCTAAGATCACGGTAGATAGCTTTGATGGCCTGCTCGTAGATTATATAAAAGAGGTAGGCGCATGTGCAATAATCAGGGGATTGAGGGCTATATCTGATTTTGAGATGGAACTACAGCTTGCCTTGATGAATCGCAGGCTCTGTAAGGACATAGAGACATTCTTCCTCATGACCGACTTCACCAACATGTTTGTAAGCTCCACTATCGTCAAGGCAACAGCTGCAGCAGGTGGATCTGTAGAAGGTTTGGTGCCAGAGCCGGTCCTAACGAAATTGTATGAAAAATTTCCTCTTTCAAAAAAGGATGGAAGGAAAAGTAAAACAAGGGAGGACAAATGAAGATATCCAAAATGGTATCCGATATCCCTGCATCACCTACCCTATCCATTACAGCAAAGGTAGGGAGTCTAAAGGCCCAGGGTCAAGACGTGATAGGTCTTGGTGCAGGCGAACCGGACTTTGATACCCCTGAGCACATTAAAGATGCTGCACTACAAGCCCTCAAACAAGGAAAAACCAAATATACCCCGGCTGGTGGTACACCTGAATTAAAAGAGGCTATATGTAGTAGGACGAAACAGGATTATGGCCTCGATATAAAACCTGATAATGTAATTATTTCATGCGGGGCAAAGCATAGCCTGTTCAACCTGGCCCTTACCTTATTTGAGCCAGGCGACGAGGTTATATGTATCTGCCCATACTGGGTATCATATCCTCCTATAATCAGGATAGCAGGGGCAGTACCAGTTATAATAGACACCACCACTACACACTTTAAACTCCATCCGGATCAGGTAAAAGAAGCTATAACAGAAAGGACAACGGGCATAATCATAAATTCGCCGTCAAACCCTGCCGGCACAGTATATGGGAAAGACGCGTTAGAGAAAATTGCTGACATCTGCCTGGAAAATGATATCTCTATTATATCAGACGACATCTATCAAAAACTTGTTTTTGGTAATGTTACCTTTTCCAGCATTGCCACTATATCTCCTGAAGTGGCTGAAAAGACGTTTATTATTCACGGGGTATCCAAGACATATGCGATGACAGGATGGCGTATAGGCTATTGTATAGGCGACTCCGGCGTAATAAAGGCTATAACAAGACTCCAGAGTCAGTCTACATCAAACCCTACCAGCATTGCCCAGGCAGCATCTGTTACTGCGCTGACATCTGATCAAACCCCTGTGGAGACAATGAGAAAAGCCTTTGAAGGCAGAAGAAAAATCATAATATCTAAATTAAAAGAAATTCCTGGTTTTGAAATTATAGAACCAGATGGAACCTTTTATTGTTTCCCATCAATAAAGGGTTATATGGACAGGTTTGATGGTGCGGGAGCCCTTGCAAACTTTCTCCTGGACAACGCCCTTGTCGCCGTAGTCCCTGGTGAGGGCTTTGGATCTAAGGAACATATACGGGTCTCTTTTGCCACATCAGAAGATAATATAATTAAAGGCTTAGAAAGAATTAAACAAGCACTTGCATAGATATAAGCTCTCAGCCATTACCTTGAACATAGAACTTAGAACAATAGAGGTTTTGGGTGTTGAGTGTTGGGTTAACAAGAGGCTAAAGGCAAAAGGTCCAACAACATAGAACGTAGAATATCTTTTACCCGACAAGTATCAGATGGATATCCATAACATTAGTAAGGGTAGGCCCTGTCTTAATCAGAGCGCCTGTGGCATCAAGGTAATGATAGGCATCATTTTCATCCAGGCTTTTGTCTATATCTAAACCTTTTTCTTTGCCTCTTTGTTCAGTATAAGGATCTACTATACCGCCTGCGGCATCTGTAGGGCCATCAGTGCCATCCGTACCACCACTTAATATAACAATATTTTTATTTTGGCCCGATATATATTTAGCGCATAAAAGAGCAAACTCCTGATTTCTCCCCCCTAAACCACTGCCTTTGACTACAACCGTAGTCTCCCCGCCACTGACGATACATGCAGGTCTGTCTATAGGATTGCCTGAATTTGTCACCTCAAAAGCAATACCTGCATGTACATATGCAACATCTGTTGTATTCCCTTCTATCATGGATGACAGTATCAAGGGATTGTAGCCAAGCTCTTTCGCCTTTTGGGAAGCTGCCTTGCATGCAAAGATATTGCTCCCCACTATAAGGTTTATCACCTTAGTAAATATGTGATCCCCTGGTTTTGGAGTCTCTAGGCTCTCTGAGTCTAAACCCCTTTTCAGATAATCCAAAACCTTTGCCGGAATCCGAGATGATATTTTATAGTTTTCTATGATACTAAGGGCATCTGCAAATTGAGAACGATCAGGCACAAACGGCCCTGATGCTATTACATCCATATCATCACCTACTACGTCGGATAGCATCAAGTTGATTACAGTAGCAGGAAAGGCTCTGCGGGCGAGTCCTCCTCCTTTAGTCACAGAAAGATGTTTCCTTACTGTGTTTAATTCATGGATGGATGCACCACACCCCAAGAGCACCTGTGTTACTTTTTGTTTTTCATCCAGCGATATCCCATCTACGGGTAGCGGCAATAATGCAGACCCGCCTCCGGATATGAGGGATATCACAAGGTCTTTTTCTCCGCATTCGCCTAAAAGCTCGACTATCCGCTTTGCACCTAAAAGGCCTGCTTTATCCGGGATTGGATGAGAAGCCTCCTTTATCTTTATAACACTTAGTTTGGAGGAATAACCATACTTCACCACAATCAAACCTTTCCCTATTCTGTCACTCAATACCTCCTCAATAGCCCCCGCCATGGCACCTGAAGCCTTGCCTGCCCCTACTACAATGATCCTCTCATAGCTGTTCAGATCCAGAACCATATCTCCAACGTGTAGTATGTCACCTTTCCTCACAAGGGATTTATGAACCGCAATCCTCGGATTCACTGCATTGATCGATGCCTGAAAGATATCGATGGCATCTTTTCGCATCTTTTCAAGATCTCTGGACATAATGTTGTCTCTCCATAAGTGGACTTATACAATAAAAGTTTCACTAAGGGTAGTCATTAACTGTAATCATTTAGGTACAAAGGCATTGAGGCACAAAGTAAAAAAACCTGAGTAACTACTCAGTATTAGCTCTGCACTTATGGGCGACTTATAGAGCCTTACTAATTTTTTGCTTAAAGAAAAATTGTGCATCGCCGATAAGAAAAGAAAGGATTTTTATGGGGGGAACAGCATGAATCTTTCAGGGTACCAGGAATATAAGAAGGTTCAGGTACAAACAGCAGACCAAGGCAAGCTAATCCTTATGTGCTATGACGGGGCAATAAACTTTCTAAACCAGGCCAAGTTTCATATGTTGAAAGAGGACATTTCCACACAGAAAATCTTTTTAAATAAAGCACAAGATATACTCTGGGAACTTACAAGTAGTCTTAATCTTGAAGCAGGGGAACTTGCCTATAACCTCGATGCCCTGTATAATTATATGATAAGACGCATCATTGATGCAGACCATCATAACAGCTCATCCGCCATAGACGAAGTCGTTGGCTTCCTAGAGGAACTTAGGAAATCATGGGGAAAAATTATACAAAAGAGCGATTAGTTCATGACCTGACTAAATGGAGATCTATCTCCATGCAAGAATTAGATGCGCTAAAACAGAAAGATTTATCTAAATTAAATAAACTAGTAACTGAATCCGTGCCTATACAGATGGCCTTGGATCAGGGATTGTCAGAGATAGACCCTGCACATATAAATAATAACGATATAAAGATCATGAAGGAAATACAGAATGTCCAAGAGACCATCATCAAAGAAGTTCAAACCGGGGCCTTCCTACTAAAGAAAAGGATACAAAAGCTTAGACAAACCAAGACATCTCTTAGGGGTTACAAACAACAAAGAGTGACCACTCCCAGGTTCTTGAACAAAACAAGCTAACATCTATAGTAATCCACAAAACCACCGAGAACACAGAGCTGAGGGTTTACAGTCATAGTTTAGTTGACACTTACTCACATTTCTCATAATCTCTTACTATGCAGATCATACTGGCATCTTCATCCTCAAGGAGAATGGAGTTGTTTTCATTATTGGGCATTCCATTTGAGATAACGTATCCACGTATAGAAGAAATCCCTTTAGAGGAAGAAAAGCCGGCGGAATTTTGCAGAAGAGCAAGCGATGAAAAGGCACACACTGTAGCTAAAGATCATAAGCACGCCATAATAATTGCCGCAGATACGGTGGTGGTAATAGATAATATTATACTGGGCAAGCCTAGAGATTATAATGAGGCCTCCCGCTTTTTAATGATGCTAAGAGGCAGAGCACACGATGTCTTTACCGGATACACCATACTATGTATGGCAAAAGAAAAGAGTATCTCTCGTGTAATAAATACCAAGGTATATTTCAACGATATGACCAAAGAAGAGATCTCCTGGTATATATCCACAAACGAGCCAATGGATAAGGCTGGAGCCTATGGTATACAG
>JAYEFR010000139.1:0-36587 GCA_034716155.1 Thermodesulfobacteriota bacterium | reverse complement strand
GGAGGTTGCGCATAGATGAAAAGATTTATTCTGGCAATAGACCAAGGTACAACTGGATCGAGAGCAATAATAGTAAACAAGGAAGGGCAGATCAAAGCCAGTGCCTACTCTGAGTTTGAACAGATATATCCGGAACCCGGATGGGTAGAGCACAACCCTGAAGTCATATGGGATACGACCTTAAACGTGATAAAACAGGCTGTAGGCACGGCAGGTATTGCCCCTGAGAATATCCTTGGTATAGGCATTACAAACCAAAGAGAGACCACTGTTATCTGGGAGAAAAAAACCTTAAACCCTATATATAATGCTATTGTGTGGCAGTGCAGACGAAGCGGCGGTATATGCGATAGGCTAAAAGAACAAGGGCTTTCTCCTCTTTTCCAAGAAAAGACCGGGCTAATCATTGATGCCTATTTTTCAGGTACAAAGGTGAAGTGGTTGCTCGATAAAATGCCTGAAATAAGGCAGAGGGCAAAGGCCGGTGAAATTGCCTTCGGGACTATAGATTCCTGGCTTATAGCCAAACTTACCAGGGGTAAAGAACACGTAACCGACTATACAAATGCATCGAGGACATTGATGTTTAACATTCATAAAAAAAAGTGGGATCATGAACTCCTCAAAATTCTTGACATACCTGATAAAATGTTACCCCGCGTAGTCCCTTCTGCTGGTGTGGTAGGTCAAACCGACCCTGGTATATTTGGGCATGCCATCCCGATAGCAGGTATCGCAGGCGATCAGCAAGCAGCCCTTTTTGGACAGGGGTGCTTCTATGAAGGGCAGGCAAAAAACACGTACGGTACCGGATGCTTTTTGCTTTTAAATATGGCTGATCACGAGGTCCATTCTCAAAATGGTCTTATATTAACTATTGCCTGCGATAAAAACGGTGAGCCCTGCTATGCCCTGGAAGGTTCTATATTTATAGCAGGTGCCATAATTCAGTGGCTCAGAGATGGTTTGGGGATCATAAATGATGCATCTGAGACACAAAAGCTCGCAGAAAGTATAGCCGATACTCAAGGGGTATATATGGTGCCTGCCTTAGCAGGGCTGGGCGCACCACACTGGGATATGTATGCCAGGGGCGCCATACTGGGGCTTACAAGGGGCACAAGAAAGGCGCATATTGTTCGAGCAGCCCTAGAGGGCATTGCCTATCAGGTAAAAGACCTTGTATTAGCATTCGAGGCCTCCACTGGTAAAAAGTTCACCGGGCTCAGGGCAGATGGCGGTGCTTGCAGAAATGACTTCCTTATGCAATTTCAGGCTGATATATTAGGATATCCTGTAGATAGATCCTGGTACATCGAGTCTACAGGAATGGGTGCTGCATTCTTAGCAGGTATTGCTACTGAGTTTTGGACGCCAGGCAGTGAAATTGCTGATTTGAGAAAATCTCAAAAGGTATTTCACCCAAATATAAGTGAACAAAGGAGGGAAACACTGTATAATGGATGGGTTGACGCGGTAGATAGAATCAAATCCACTACTAAAGTACAATAGGACAGACCATTGATTAGTACAGGTATAAAGAGATCTATGCGATTTTTAGAATATCTAGGTAAAATAACAATCAATCTCTTAGAAGAGATGGGATCTCTTGGGATATTCATCTTCCACATCATTTATTGGTTGTTCAAAAGGCCTGTCTTTTTCAAAGAGATATTTAAGCAAATGGAATTCATAGGGGTTAAATCCTGCACTGTAATCATACTTACCGGTCTATTTACAGGTATGGTAAGTTCACTGCAAGCCGATTATGGCTTCCGACTCTTTGGTGCAGAGACACTGGTAGGTTCTACTACTGCCCTGGGGCTTCTCAGAGAACTTGGACCTGTTCTGGCTTCCTTAATGGTTACTGCCAGGGCAGGCTCCGCCATGAGTGCTCAAATCGGCACAATGCGCGTCACAGAACAGATAGATGCCCTATACGTAATGGGGGCAAATCCATACCAGTACCTTCTTATCCCCAGGATCATTGCAACAATTGTTATGATGCCTATGCTAACCTTGTTATTCGACAGCGTGGGCATGCTGGGGTCATACATTGTTGGAGTGGATCTATTAGGCATCGATAAAGGGCTGTTCATGGCCAGGATTGTTCAGTATGTGGACTATGAAGACTTAAATGCCGGGCTCATGAAGGCAGTCTGTTTTGGAGGAATTCTGTCTGTAGTAGGTTGCTACAAGGGTTTTACAACTACAGGAGGGGCAGAAGGCGTTGGAAGGGCTACCACATATTCCGTGGTAATCTCTTCTGTAAGTATCCTGGTTGCAGACTATGTACTTACTGCAATTATGTTCTAGAATAAGTTTATATGAAAAAAGTGAATAGTAAATAGTGAATAGTAAATAGTAAAAAAGGTGTTGAGTTTTGGGGTTTGGATTTTGGGTGATTAAGAATAGTCGCGAGTCGAAAAAAAAGTTTCAGCTTCATGATTACCTCTAGATTCAACTGATTTTTAAGACGTCTTTTTAATCTTGAGTAATCTTGAGGTAATCGAGAGGCAAAAAAGTATTATCTTCACGATTCAACAAATTTATATGAAAAAAGAAGTCAGGAGTCAGAATCCAGAAGTTAGGATATATGTGATAGTTTAATCGGAAGCATTCTGACTCCTGGATTCTGGATACTTTTTCATCCTTCGTTGTGGCCGAAAAGGACTATTCACCTTTTCACATAAATCAGGTCTCTTCTATGCCAAGTCCCTCCAGACACTTAGAGTCAGGGGTACCTGTAGCTCTGTCCCATCCGAATTGCCCCCAATAGTCACTCATCATCTTCTCGATATCCACTGTCCTTCCCTTATTTACCCCTTCCTTCAACGGCGGCCTGCCAAGTGCCCTCTCTGAGGCCTTAAATTGTTTTGGCTCTATACCGTGTTTTACATTAAAGGCCTGTCTTAAAGTCTGGATACGGCCCCCTATCTCCATATATTCTTCAGGGGTCTTATGCCATCCTGTTGCAGCATTCAGCCATTCAAAGAGCGGTACCCTGGAGGCCCCAATAAAGGCACCAAACATACACAACCCTGCTCCGTTATAGACCTGGTTATACTTGCTACAGGCAGCAGCCTTAACTGCCTTCTCCTCATCAGCTACAAACTTGGCATTCTTATGGTAAAGCATCTTTGCCTTGGGTAGGCCTTCAACCTTTTTCCATAGCTGATACATCTCATAGTATAGCTGAGCACCTATCGTGTGTCTGCCGGGTGCGGGCTCTACGCTATAGTGAAGGGCAAAACCCGGATCACACCTGCCATCGTGCATGGGTAGTTCCTGCCCTCCTGCCTGGATAGCATACTTGATCGAATCCTTGCCGATCTTTTCAGCCGCAACCTTTGACCCATCAGCTAGTAAGTCTCCTATACCCTCTCTTGCAACCATCTTTTCAATAAGGGCAATAATCGCCTGTGTATTCCCCCATTTAAGCTCAAGACCATCTGTATCATCTAAACCAAGTATGCCTTGTTCAAAGCATTCAATGGCAAAGGCCACTGTGCCCCCGACAGATATAGTATCCATACCTGCCCTGTTAAGGAGTTCATTCAAGTAGAAGATGCTATCCGCATCATCGTTCATAAGGAGCCCTCCCAGTACAAGCACTGTCTCGTACTCAGGTTTGTGCGTCTCTTTATACTTGCCTTTGGTGGAACAGATAGCGCCGCACCCAATGGGACAGGAATAGCAATGATATTTTTTTATCTCACAATCCTTAAACACATCCGGGTTTGTCGTCCTTGATACCTTTAGCCCAAAATCAACATTGCTCCCCTTCCAGTTCTTTATGGGGGAGTCTCCCATCTCAATAGACATCTGATTCATACTCCCAGTACCCCACTTCTGGAGAAGGGATTTGTAAAGAATGCCGTCCTGGGCCATCTGCGTTGGAAGCTTCCCAAGGAGTGTCCCAGAATATGCTGCCATAGGACCAGGCGGAAAGGGGATCTTTAGTTTAACTGCCTTGTTACACTTTGCACTCAATCTCTTTATCTCATCCCTGTTGTGAGGTTTTATCCTTTTGGCACCTGAGAGGACTAAGGCCTTGAGTTTTTTAGACCCCATAACAGCCCCCAGGCCTGAACGGGCAGCTATCCTACCCTTGTCATTGCATATCCCGGAAATAAGACTGAGCTTCTCTGCTGCCGGACCTATACATGCCACGCGTGAATTTTTGACCCCTACCTCCTTTATAAGGGCCTGTTCTGTCTCAACAGTATCATTACCCCAGAGATGAGAGGCATCCCTAAGTTCTGCTTTATCATTATTTATAAAGAGATATGTAGGTTTATCACTTATACCCTTAAAGAATATTCCATCATAACCACAGCGTTTAATGGCAGGAGAAAAGTTGCCCCCGCAATTGGCATCCCCCCAGCCACCTGTCAGCGGTGATTTTCCAACCACCATCCACCTGCCTGTGAGGAGACTGCCTGTGCCTGTCAGAAGTCCTGAGACAAAACCTATGATGTTATCAGGCCCAAGGGGATCAGCACCAGAAGGGATCCTATTGTAAAGGATATATGCCCCTAAACCAAGCCCTGATAGATACTTTTCGTATACCTCGTCCGGGATTACCTCTTCCTTACAAGTGCCTTTTGACAAGTCCACAAACAAAATCTTTCCCATGTAGCCTCTTTCCATATTCTCCCTCCTTATTGGTCAGTAATAAAAAAATAACTATCTAAAAACGCTCCTATTCCTTAAATTAACGCCTGCAAAAATAAAATCAACCCTTTTCGTCTATATTTATCACGCAGGCTCATGTGCCTTTTTGCCATAGACCCTTTCATATGCCTTGCAGAAAGGACAAAACCCATCCTCAATATTCTTCACAAACCAATAGGCAGCCCCTTCCTGTCTATCGCGAGCCCTTTTGCAGACCGGACAATTCACACAAATTCGTGCCATCCTTCTATCCCTTTCGGTTATCTGATAAGACATATTCCCTCCTTGGAAAAAATCATATTATGGAAATACGCTATTTAAATTAATATACTGCCATATTGGAAATGTGGTTGCAAGGCATTTTGCTGATACATCAGATAAAATTCTTGTTGACATCTATATGGATAGTCTATAACAAAAAGAGAGTGAGTAGTTGCTCACAATATAAATACATTATAAGGAGTGACTTATGCTGAATGAAAAGATTTTGGCAAGGCTCCATCTCGAGGCTATTCTCCCTAACATGAAAACTATGGCAGAAGAGGATTCCAAGGCCTCAGAGATTGCAAAGGGTTGGGATGGCAGCATCTATTTTATGGCAGGGGTATCCGGTCCCAGGGCAACACTTCAAATCACTAATTCTTCAGTTAAAGTAACCCCTGGTAAGGCAGGAAAACCCGATATTGTACTCTTCTTCCCCACTGAAAGATTAATGAATAACATGTTTAAAGGCAGCGGCGTCGGTTTTCCTGTGCCTTTAAAAGGTTTTACAAAGATAAAAGGGCTGACTACTTTTATGAATCTTGCAAAGCGGATGGAAGAGATCCTCAAAGGCGACAAAGCCCCGGCCGAGCTGAAGGCAAAATTAATGCTCAACACTGTTGCCAATGCCATGGTCATTATTGCAAACAATGATGAAGAGGCAAAACCCATGTTAGAACATAAGGGCGTTACCGAGTTCAGCATCAAAGATGGCCATGCCGTGAATATCGAATTCACGGGCACAAAGGCTATCGGTAAAATTGGGAATGCAGATGCCCCGGATCTTATCTTAGAGTTCTCAACCCCGGAGATATTCCTCGATGTTTCAGATGACAAGATAGATCTCATGGCAGCTGTGCCCCTCGGAGACATAGCAATAAAGGGAGACCTGCACATGGGCGAGATGGCGGCACTCCCCTTACTAGACAAAATCGGTCTTTATCTTCAATAGGAGGTGATAATATGGCCTATACGTTTAATAAATCAAAAGAAATGTTTGCAAGGGCGGCAAAGGTAATCCCGCAAGGAATATACGGCCATTTTACCCCGGTTATTCTCGTGCCAGGGGCCTATCCATATTTTGTGCAGAAGGCAAAGGGTTCTCATTTCTGGGATATTGATGGAAATGAATACATCGATTATATGTGCGCATATGGCCCGATGATATTAGGCTATGCCAATGAAAAGGTGGATGAGGCATTCATGTCTCAGGCCAGGAACGGTACTGCTGTGACTATACCTTCGACGCTTTTAGTGGATCTCGCAGAGCGCATGGTGGAGATCAACGATTGTGCTGACTGGGCATTATTTGGGAAGAACGGTGCAGATGCCACTTCACTAGCCTTAGTCCTTGCCCGTGGTTATACAAGGAGAAACAAAATCGTCCTTGCAGAGGCAGGGTACCACGGGGCTCAGCCATGGTCTGGAAGTAACCATGTCGGGATTATACCTGCAGACAGGAACGACATTATCATGGTGCCATGGGGTGATTTGAATGCATTTAAAGAAGTGGTTGAAGAAAACAAAGATCAGATTGCAGGGGCCATGTTCACCCCTTACCACCACCCGGTATGGGAAAATCAGAAACTGCCTGAGCCGGGATTCTGGACAGGCATGAGAAGGGTCTGCGATGAAAATGATATCATACTGATCATAGATGACGTAAGGTCCGGCTGGAGGCTTGATCTCAAGGGAGCCGCCCACTATTTTGGATTTAAGCCGGATCTGGCATGCTATTGCAAGGCCATTGCAAATGGCTATCCCATCTCTGCGCTAGTGGGTACCCAAAAGATGAGGATAGTTGCATCAAAGGCCTATGCTACCGGCTCTTACTGGGCCAACTCCCCTGAAATGGCGGCAGCGCTTGCCTGCATAGATGAGATGGAAAAAATCGATGTCCCATCGATCTTAAGACAACGCGGAGAGGCCTTAATGAAAGGACTTAACGAGCTGGCAGCGGCCCACGGGCTTCAAGTCACCACATCCGGACCGCCAGCCATCCCCTTTATGAAATTTGCCAATGAGACAAACTTTATGAGATCTCAACTCTTCGGAGCCGAGTGCTCAAGGCATGGAGTCTTTTTCCATCCGCACCATAATTGGTTTATAAGCACTGCACACACTGAAGAAGACATAAAAAAGACTCTGGATGTAGCAGATAAGGCATTTAAGGCAGTTAAAGATAAATTTGGTGATTAATTCTCCCTGTGCCCGCCTTTAGGCGGGCACATCCTTATTACATCTCATTTTTCAGACGATTCATGCGATAGACAAAGGCAAGGATTTCTGCCACTACCTGGTAAAGTTCTTCAGGAATTTCTTTATTTATATCTAACCGATATAAAGCATCCAAGAGTGTTTTATCCTCCCTAATGGGAATGTTATGTGCACTGGCAATGGCCATAATTTTTTCAGCTGGTTTACCCTGGCCTTTTGCAGTCAACTTGGGGGCTTGATCTTTGCCCCTTTTGTATCGCAGTGCTACTGCCTTATCTCTCTTACTTTTCATACAATCATATCTAGTCCAGTATCACTTACCGGAAAATTTTTATGCGCTACATACAAACGCTTTATATTGATCCCCAGACTATCCAGCCTATCAGCAAGTTCCCCTAAGTAAGAACGCAGAAGATCAGCCACATCTTCAAGATTAGACATAATCTCCACCTCAATTCCATCACAAAGTCGGGCTATACAGTGTATGGAGCCTATGTGGTCTGTATCTATCCAAAAGTTGAGTGTATACCCTTCTTTGCCGTCCTCCTCGATTACTACCCTGGCGTTACCACGGGAATCCTTGTCAACAACAGGTATAAATAGAAAAGCAAGGGCCTGGGGAAATTTAGAGGCTTCTTCCAGTAAAGATAGTATCAGCTTGTAAGCCTCAGTGTCGTGAGTTGCTTTAGAAAGCACATGTCGTATAATCTCCTCCATCTTAAATGCACCAAGAGGCACCTTCCCCATAGTCCCCACAAATCGCTGCACAAGACTGTTCACAGCCTTTTGCGTCCGCACGGAGATATCCGGATTATCTACAGGTTTTAAGACTATCTTAGGATGTATGGCGTGAACCCTAAGATTCAGGACCTGGCCTTTTAATAAATCCATAGTGGTCTCAACGATAAGACGCCTGCCAAATAAAGAGACCATCACAGATCCACCCCTTGGCTGCGAGAGTACAGTAGCAACCACCTGCCGGCCTACAAATATAGAAGGTATTTGATCCTTTAAGATTATACTGCCACTATATTCCAATCCGGAAACCTGGGAAAGCATCTTAGCCTCAGTCTTTTTTCTTGTCTACCTTCAGCATAAGCTCGACCTCACCTGTAGGGATACCAGTTATCTGGGAAATCCTGATGGGATCAAAACCACTCTTACTTAGCTTAACAATATCTGATTTCGTATACTTCCTTAATGTAGCAACCTTGCCAAGGGTTGTCTCCAAATCCTCCAATACCCCCTTAGCATTGCGTACCCTCAAATCCAAGTCCTCCATCATATTTGAAACAAGCTCTCCCTTTTCCTGGATATGTCTTGAAAATTCACCGGATAAATGTTTTGACTCTTCGATTACCTCTTCTAATTTGTCTATAAGTTCTGTGGGTATCTTGCGTCTTTTCTCCCTGAGAAAAATAACTATTACTAACCCAAGAAATATTATCTGGACGCTAAATTGTGCTATAAGTAATATCTTGGTGGAGTCCAAGGCTATATCACCAGATCGATAAGGTGCTTGTCTTTGGCTTCGCTGCCTTTGCCTTTACCTTTTGCCTCAGCTTTTTGTTTGGCATCTTCTTGTTGTCTCTTTTTCTGTTCACGTTGCTTTATTGCTATATCTTCCTGGCTCTTCTTGGCAGCATTCACTTCTCTGCTTAGACGCAATCTCTCCCTGGCCTCCTGCTCAGTAAGGATCTGCTTGGTAACCTCAGATTGAGTAAAAGGGCTTTGAGTGGCCTTCTCAATCCTACCGGCCTGTGACAATATTGTAGATATATCACTAGGTCCAGGCATAGAGTCCCTCCTAACCTATCTTATCGACTACTCTTTATATCATCATAAATTATCTTAGGCAAATCTTTTACGAAAAACACCGGAATGCCCCACCTGTTGGGTTATCTCCTTAAGTAATCTGAAGCTTTTTCGTGGTGCCGGACTCATCCAGTTTTGGATCCTCGGAGCCCCAGCTGGCCATGAACACGACATACACCATCAATATGATGCAAGGTATTACTTTCCCGGATCTCGTGCCATTCATCATGATTCCTCTCCTCGATCTTAGCGTTGGCAGAACTCATAACTTAAGATTTCCCCTTAAGTTAAGAGCTACCTTTACCTTATCTTTTCAATCGGGCAATCTGTCAAGCACATCCAAGGTCACAGATTGAGGAAAATGGGGTTATGTTATCATCAGGGGATAGAGGGCGCCGGATTTTTGATAATTGAGAAGATCGATATAATTTTGTGACCAATCTGTGACCTTGGACCTATTAATGAAGCTTTTATAATGGAAGAGATTGACGATCTTTGTCGAGGCTTGACTTGGGCGCACAGGGCGAGATTTTTTTTAGATTGCATAGGTTGCCTATGGACAGCTATCTGATACGCATATACCGACGCGAAAAAGACAATCCCGAGGCTATCGTTGGGACTATAGAAGAAATCGGTACTGAAGAAAGACAATCTTTTAAAGATCTATCAGAACTATCCGAGATCATCACCCTGCCAAAGGCAAGGAGGTGTGGTCAGACAAAAAACCAGGGCCGAAAACAAACGATGGCAAGAAAAGAATATGAGGAGTGATAGCAACAATGTATGGAATTTTTACTATGATATCGATTTCAAGAAAGTATTCGATTCATGTATGTCCAAGGCAAATAATAAGCACCTAATCATTGAATGAGGAGAAGATTATGAAAAACATAACATCTCTTAAATTGTTTGCTGCATGAATTGCTTCTCTGGCCGCATTTTTTCTCTGGCTGCCCGCCCCAGTCCTTTCAGCCGAGTTTTCTGCAGACCTCGCAATCACAGAGGGAACAATCTTTCTGTTTCAGAGCCAGCCGATAAAAACACCAACCGTGGACCCCGTCAGCTTTCGGCCAGTATTTGAGAATGTTTTCACATAAGTCCGGATCTCCAATCTTTTCCACCTCTTGCTGATAGCACCATGGATCATCTTTGCACTTTTCTTTGATAGGATCTTCTCCACACAAAACCAATGTTCCAGAAGCCAACAATAATGCTACCGTCAATAACAAAGCACACAAAATTCTCATGAAAATATTCTCTTTATTTGCAATCCCCGATGCGACGGCCGCTGATATGGCTGGTCATTTCCATGTTCGCCTGAGGCATTGACATCGTCATCACGCCTTCAAAACTGTCTCCTTTGTAGGTTATCTTACCGGTTCCTTTCATTTTGCCACCCTGGTCGTTGCATTCTATTGCCCATGTTACCGTATTGCCGTCTACCTTAGTTTCAGTGATCTTGCACTCCTGTCCCCCCTGCCCCGGTTGAGAACTTTGAGGAACAAGGGCATCTTTGGTGATGCACTGTGTGTGTTTCATCGCCGGCATCTCCATCCCCGGCATTTCTATCTTCGTGGTGATCTCCCAGAGGCCTTCCTTCATGTTCGGGCCTGAATCGGCAAAGGAAATTGAAATTGCGCTCAGGGCCAATAGGATTATTGATGTGATAAATAGTTTTCTTAACATTAGTACTCCCCCTTTTTTCACGATAGTTATTTTATAAATTTTATGATAAATTTTTAGCATACACAAGGTCACATATTGGTCACAGATTCTTTGTCTGGAAAACAATAATTATGTCCGGTGTAAGAGTGCACGTGCCTTTGCGTTGCTTGACAAACAGGTTGCAAGTCTTTATTTTTTTATATAAAAAGCAGGAAATATGAAATGTACTCCAACAAATAAAATAACCCCTCCTTCCCTTCCAAAAGTTGTTCCTCGAAACCGTTTGTTCAACCTGCTGGATCAAAGACAGCACTACCAGGTCACATGGATTTCATCAATGGCGGGTTCAGGAAAGACCACACTGGCGGCAAGCTATTTGAATAGTCGCAATCTTCCCTACCTGTGGTATCAGATCGATGAAGGCGATGGCGATATCTCCACCTTTTTTTATTATTTGGGGCTTGCAGCAAGGAAGGCCACCCCTAGAAAAAGAAAACCCCTGCCGCTTCTGACACCAGAATATTTTGCAGGTGTCTCTGTATTTTCCGGGCGTTTTTTTGAAAATCTGTGCGAGAGGCTCACCCCACCTTTTTATATTGTTTTTGATAACTATCATAAGCTTCCTTTGGCATCATTATTTCATGATGTCTTTCGGGAAGGGGTCTCAAGGGTTTCTCCGGATATCCATGTCATGATATTAAGCAGAACGGATCCCCCGCCCGCCCTTACCGGCCTGGTGGCGAATAACATGATGAGAATAATCAGCCCGGACAGCCTTCGTTTGAACCTTGACGAGTCAAAGTCGATTGTAGAAATCGAATCCGGGAGGAGAATCTCTAAGGAACGAATTGAACGAATACATGAAAAAACACAAGGGTGGGCTGCAGGTTTGATCCTCATGGCAAAGGGCATAAAAGCAGGCGACAATCTGTCTGAAGGCTTTGCCCAATCTAGTCCAGAGGGGATCTTTGACTATTTTACCGGTGAACTCTTTGACAAAATGGACGAAACCTACAGGGATTTTTTGCTCAAAACCGCGCTTTCCCCCAAAATGACTGCTCTAACGGCAAAAGCACTAACCGGAAGGGCTGATGCAGAGAGCATATTATCCTCATTAAGACACAACCATTTATTTATCGATAAGTTCTCTGCGTCTGCTGAGATTTATCAATATCACCCGCTTTTTCGCGAGTTTTTAATCTTGCGAGGCAAAAAAAAATTCGACCGGAAAGAGATGCTTCAGTTGCAACAGAAGACGGCTGAGCTTTTGGAGGCATCGGATCAGATTGAAGATGCCGTGGAGCTTTATTTTGAAACCAACGATATGGCGGGCCTCATCCGATTAATACAAAAACAGGCAAGTGTGTTAATCACACAAGGCCGGAATAAGACCCTTGAACAATGGATCAAAAGGATCCCTGAGGAGATTCTTAATAAAAATCCATGGCTTCTCTACTGGCTGGGGGTGAGCTGTCAGCACTTTTCTTCGGCTGAAGCGAGGGGATATTTTGAACGAGCGTTTCAGATATTTAACGATAGAAAAGATATGGCAGGCTTATTCCTCTCATGGTCCGGTGCGGTTGATAGCATTGTCTATGAATGGAACTATTTCACAACGCTTGACCAATGGATAGCGTGGTTTGATGATCACATCCCTTTAAATCAGGCCTTCCCTTCTCCTGAAATCGAGGCGAGGGCGACTCTTAGTATGATGTGTGCCTTACTGATTCGAAGACCACAGCATCCGGATATGATTAAGTGGGTGGAGCGGGCATTAACCCTGTCCCGAAGAGGTTCGGACATCAATCTTTATATCCAGGCAAGCAACTGGGCCATAACCTATTATGCCTGGACCGGCAACTTTGCTCAAGCCGAGATTATACGAGAAGAAACAAGGGAATTGGCACGATCTTACAAGACATATCCGCCCTTAATGCTCTATTGGAAGTGGTTGGATATATCTACGCGCATATCTGCCGGGACATCCATTGATTCAGCACTTAAAGAGGTATCAGATGCCCTCGTCATGGTCAACAAGACAGGGGTGCTAATCTGGACTCACTTATTTCTCTTCGTTGGAACCATGGTTTCGCTGATGCAAGGTAACTCTTTGGCGGCAGATGATTTCATAAAAAGGTTCGAGGTTGTCCTGGATACATCCCATTTTCATGAATATGCTGTTTTTCATCATTTTGCAGGCCTGCATAGCCTGCTCATAGGAAATCACTCTCAAGCCCTTGCACATGCCAAGAAGGCAGTGCAAGTTGCAAGGGAGACCGGGTATGTCTTTCCCGAGATCATATGCCGGTTTGCCTTGGCTCATGTCTTGCGGGAACAAGAAGAATTCCATGAGGCACAAAAGGAGCTTGCTCGTGTCCATAACCTTGCCCTTGCGACGAAAAGCCGGATGTTTGAGTTTATGTGTTTAACGGCACAAGCACAAACCGCTCTGGATCAGAAAAGAGAAGAAGAAGGGCTGAATCTCCTTGGTAAGGCCATGTCACTGGGCCGAAAGCAAGGCTACATGAGTATGGTCTGGTGGTGGAATCCTGCTATCATGGCAAAACTATGTGCAAAGGCCCTTATGGCAGGTATAGAAGTTGAGTACGTACAAAGATTAATGCGTGTACATAAACTGGTTTTGGAGGATGCCCCGCATCATATTGAAGACTGGCCATGGGCATTGGAGCTTCATACCTTTGACCAGTTTAAAATCATAAAGGATGGGAAACCGCTTAGTTTTACCGGAAAGTCGCAAAAAAAACCCCTTGAGCTCCTGAAGGTACTGATCACATATGGCGGGATAGAAGTGGGTGAAGAACAAGTCATCGATGCCCTCTGGTATGAATCTGATGGTGATATGGCCCACAGCGCATTTTCCACCACATTGAATCGTCTGCGCAACCTGATCGGCATTAAAGAAGCAATATTGCTTCAAGCAGGAAAGGTCACACTGGATCAAAGATATTGCTGGGTGGATGTCTGGGCGTTCGAACGTGTCCTAAATGAGGCTGAAGCCCTGTGGAAAAAAGGTGAAAAAAAGCAAGCCATCTCCTTGTATGAAAGGGCGATAGTCATGTACAAAGGGCACTTTCTGGCGGAAGGAAGTGAAGAGCCATGGATGATACCAATGCGGGAACGACTAAAGAGCAAATTCCTTGGCGCTATCACAAAACTGGGGAAATACCATGAACAAGAAGAGGCATTTGAAAAAGCTATCGAATGCTATGAGAAGGGATTGGCGGTAGATAACCTTGAAGAGACACTTTATCAACGCATCATGTTATGCTACCAGAATCTTGGGCGTCATGCCGAAGCAGCGAAGGGTTATCACCACTGCCGACACACCCTGGCAACAGTTCTCGGCGTTGATCCATCAGAAGAGACAGAAGCAATCTATAAAAAGATCCGGAAATAGGGGTTAGATCTCGGGTGTAAAGGGTAAGGTCTTGAATCGTGCATTATGCACAAGTATAGGGTAATCGAGGGGTTAGGCTTTGAGCCTATATGCCCTGATCATCGGTTGAATTATCGGAAAGTTTTGTGCATGTAATAATTGCCGGCTTGTTCTATTGATAGGTATGGATTTAGTATCCGTTTCTTTAATTTGGCCGATGATTGAAACATAAGGCCATTGGCCCCTACTATCCTTTTCCGAACCGACTATTTTATCCTTTGATCCTTAAATACTATTATTTGGGCTTAACCCCCAGCCAAATTATTATTCACCTTTGATACAGATCCTCTTATGCCATTACTGTAGAGTCTTCCGCACGTCTCAAACATAATATAACGAGTGGAAAGTAGAGGTATGTTCTTTTCAATTGCCAGTTTTACAGTTTCTTCCGATGGACGCTTACCCCTGACAAATACAATAGCAGATAGCCCTATAGTATCGGCTGTTCGAACAACCAACGGATTTATCAGGCCAGTAAGCAGAAGAGACCCTTCCTTTGCAAATGCCAAAACATCGCTCATCAAATCAGCACCAAAAGCCCTTTCAATATTCATGCGAATCTTGTTCTCTCCGACTATAAGGTCTGCTTCTAATATATCTCTTATCTCATCTAAGGTCATACAATCTCCTTACCAGCCTGTATTATCATATTCTCCTTATTTATTCATTACATATTTATGGATAGCCGTGGCTGCCTTCCTGCCGGCACCCATGGCAAGTATAACCGTTGCAGAACCTGTAACAATATCACCACCAGCATAAACACCCTCTCGGGAAGTCCGGCCTGCTTCTTCGTCAGCTATAATATAGCCCCGATTATTCGTGTCAAGCCCAGGGGTTGTGCTCTGGATCAATGGGTTAGCGCCTGTACCTATAGCAACAACCACGGTATCCACATCTATTACATATTCACTGCCCTTGATAGGAACCGGCCTGCGCCTGCCTGATGCATCAGGTTCTCCTAATTCCATACGCAGGCATTCCATCCCGATTACCCAACCCTTTTCATTACCAATATAGCTGGTTGGGGCTGTGAGGAGGTAGAACTGAATCCCTTCTTCCTCTGCATGGTGAGCCTCTTCTGCCCTGGCAGGCATCTCTTTGCGTGATCTCCTGTATACGAGATAGACGTTGTCTGCACCGAGCCTCAGCGCTGTGCGGGCAGAATCCATGGCCACATTCCCGCCACCTATGACCGCAACGTTTTTACCTTTTACTATCGGGGTATCATACTCTGGAAAGAGGTAGGCCTTCATGAGGTTAGACCTGGTAAGATACTCATTCGCAGAATATATTCCATCCAAATTCTCTCCGGGTATGTTCATAAAGATGGGCAAACCTGCTCCCGTACCTAAAAATATAGCATCATAGCCTTCCTCGAAAAGTTCATCTATGGTCGATATTTTGCCTATGACATTGGATGTCTCAACCTTAACTCCAAGCTTTTTCAGATAATCAATCTCTGATGCCACAATGGCCTTCGGGAGTCTAAATTCCGGGATGCCGTATACCAATACCCCGCCGGGTTTATGGAGGGCTTCAAATATCGTCACATCATGTCCGAGCTTTATCAAATCTCCTGCAACAGTAAGCCCTGAAGGACCAGAACCGACAATGGCGATTTTCTTCCCTGTAGGCGAGGCTATCTCGGGTATTGAAACTTCTCCCTGAGACCTCTCATAGTCTGCAATAAAACGTTCAAGTCTGCCAATAGCGACAGGTTCTCCCTTCTTGCCCCTTATACAACGCACCTCGCATTGATCCTCCTGCGGACACACCCTGCCACAGATAGCAGGCAAGGCATTCTTTTCCTTCATCTTCCTTGCTGCCCCTAAAAAATCACCTTCAGCTACAAGCTTGATAAACCCAGGAATATCAATCTCAACAGGACAGCCTTCAATACAGGTTGGTTTCTTGCACTGGATACAGCGCAAGGCCTCTTCCTTTGCCGTCTTCGGGGTATAGCCTAAAGGGACCTCATCAAAATTCCTTGCCCTCGCCTTTGGATCCTGCTCCGGCATGGGATGGCGAGGAAGCTTCATCCTTTCTTTCATATCCATTTACTTACCCCCCCCTTCCCTGCTTGCAGGAACAGTAATGATCCATACTCTCTTTTTCCTGATCCAGGTAGATACGTTGCCTGTCTATGAGTTGCTTAAAATCCACCTCGTGGCCATCGAATTCAGGGCCATCCACACAGACAAAGCGAGTCTTACCTCCTACACTTACCCTGCACGCACCACACATGCCGGTGGCATCAACCATGATGGAATTCAGGGATACAATGGTTGGAATATTATATTTCTTTGTAGTATTACACACTGCCATCATCATGGGCACAGGGCCAACCGCTACCACATGGTCAATCTTCAGGCCTTTTTTTATACATTCTTCTTCCAAGGCCTGAGAAACAAAACCATGGAAGCCATAAGACCCATCATCGGTTGCGATCAACAACTCATTAGACACAGCCTTCATTTCATCCTCCATGAGTATAAGGTCTTTATTCCTTGCTCCAACTATGGCAATTACATGATTTCCTGCTTCCCTCATACCTCGGGCTATAGGATATACGCAGGGAACCCCTACACCGCCGCCTATGCATACAACCGTACCAACCTTCTCGATATGGGTGGGTTTCCCCATGGGCCCGACAAGGTCAAGTATCTCGTCTCCCACATCCAGACCAGACAGGTGGGTAGTCGTCTTACCAACAGTCTGAAATATGACTGTAACTGTACCTTTTTCAGGATCTGCATTGGCGATGGTAAGAGGAATCCTCTCCCCCTCTTCATGGATCCTGATCACCACAAATTGGCCAGGTTTACGCTTTTTTGCAATCTTTTTCGCGTCAAAGACCAATTTAAACACATTTTCTGACAATTGTTCCTTTTCCAATACCTTAGCTGCCATATATCCTCCATTATTTGGTAACAGTCCACAGGTATCAGTTCTCAGGCGTTCTTTTAAACCCTTTCCATAGGGTAGAAATGCCTTGCTTGAATCTAGATCCAAGCAATTCTTTGGATTCTCATTTGCCTTTTCTAATTCCTGTAAACTATTTCCATTATTTATATCTATCTCTTTCTCTTCTCAAACACTGAAAACAGCCCTGTGAGCAGTCCTAATGTCAGAAAGGCACCAGGCGGAAGTATCATCACCAAAACCGGTTCATATCCACCACCAAATATCGGATAACCAAGGATAGTGCCATTTCCGAAGAGTTCTCTAATGCTGCCCAGTAACACAAGTGCAAAGGTGAAACCCGCACCCATACCAAGGGCATCGAATATGGATAAAAATACGGAGTTCTTTGATGCAAAGGCCTCCGCCCTGCCCAAGATTATGCAATTTACCACTATCAATGGGATGAACAGCCCCAATGAGTGATGTAGCTCCCTAAAGTAGCCGCTCATTACCAGATCAACCACGGTCACAAAGGAGGCGATAATTACTATATAGGTAGGGATCCTCACCCTGTCCGGAACTATTGAACGAACCAGTGATACAACGATATTGGAGCACAACAGTACAAATGTCGCTGCCAAGCCCATACCAATGCCATTTTCCACATTGGTAGTGACAGCCAGGGTTGGACACATGCCCAGCACGAGGACAAAAATCGGATTTTCCTTCCATATGCCCTTGATAAATTCTTTACTGATTGACATCCGTGCCTCCAAGGATCTTCGCCTTATTGACTGAAAATTTCTCCAACCCATCCTTTACTGCAGCGGTAACCGCCCTTGGTGAAATGGTCGCTCCTGAAATTTGGTCGAAATCACCACCATCTTTTTTAACCGACCATTTGACACCTGCCAAGGTCTTCCCCTTATACTGATCTCTAAACCTTGCACCTTCTATCTTCGCTCCAAGGCCCGGTGTTTCTTTCTGCTGCAATATCCCTATGCCTATAATCTCCCCACAAGGCTTCACACCCACGATAATCTTTATGAGACCTCCATAACCTTTTTCCGTGGAGGTGATAAAGGCAATGCCATTGATACTGCCTTTTACCCTGGAGACATAATAGCTCACGCCAGATACATCCATAATATCCTTATCCGGCTCATTATCGTGCTCAGGCAGTACCATATTCAGCGCATTAAGCATTTCCAGCCTGTCCTGGTATGCCCTTGCATCTGTAGTGGCCTCATTCACAAATGACAGGATGAGCCCTGCCACCACGCATACACCTGTAAGCACCACCAAGAGTTTCGCAATCTCCTTCATTTCCCAGCTCCAAATTTTTCCTGCCTAGCCATCTTGTTTATGAGCGGCACAAAGGCATTCATAATAAGTATGGCAAAGGACACACCCTCAGGGTATCCGCCCCAGAGCCTTATAACCACGGCTATCACCCCACAGCCAACAGCAAATATAATCTTGCCCTTGTTCGTAATCGGCGATGTAACCATATCAGTAGCCATAAAAATCGCCCCGAGCATCAAGCCCCCCGAGAGTATATGAAAAGCGGGATTGGCATAAAGGTTCGGATTTATGACCCAGAATATGCCGGTCATCAGGGCTACGGTGCCAATAAAGAATACAGGGATATGCCAGGAGATAATCCTCCTTGCTATCAAGTACACACCGCCTATTATTAATGCAAAGGCTGATATCTCTCCAAGCGACCCACCAATATTACCAAGGAATGGATCCATAAGATTGAGTTTTCCTACTATGTCGATAGATCCATGCTCAAACACGGCTGTCTTCAATGCCCCAAGTGGTGTAGCACCGGATACTGTATCCGCAACTTTTAAAAGGAAAGGCCTGGGTTGAAGCCATGTAGTCATCTGAACAGGAAAAGATATCAGCAAGAATACCCTGGCAACCAGGGCTGGATTAAAGGGATTGTTTCCGAGACCACCGTATACCTGTTTGCCGAGAACTATAGCTATAAGCGAGCCAAGAACCACTAACCACCACGGGGAACCTGCAGGGAGATTCATGGCCAGCAACAGACCCGTGAGCGCAGCAGATCCGTCACTTACAGTGACAGCGCGTCCCATGAACTTTTGAGTTATGGCCTCAATTACCATGCATGAGACAACGGAAATAACAATAACCTTTGCTGCCGGAAGGCCAAAGAAGTACATCCCTACCAGGGCTCCAGGGATTAATGCGTATATCACCTGACGCATAATCCATGGGATATCCTCTTCTGAATGTATATGTGGAGAACTGGAAACAAAGATATCCTTCATATCATGCCCCTTTTCCCTTTGCCTTGGCTTCTCTTTGAAGCGTCTTCAAGTACTTGACAAAATGAACGATTGGCCTGTTCGCAGGACAAACATATGTGCAGCTCCCGCACTCCACACAGTCCAACAGATTATAATCCAGCGCCTCTTTCCACATACTCCTCTCTCCAAGCCTGCTCAGCATTGAAGGAACCAATCCCATGGGACATGCCTCTAAACACCTACCGCAGGCAATACATGATCGGTATGAATTGAGATTTGTCTCCTGCTCTGTAAGCACTAAAATACCTGATGTGCCCTTCATGACAGGGACATCTTCACAGCACTGGGCAATACCCATCATGGGTCCGCCAAATATGATCTTGGCTGCATCATTTAAGCCCCCACAGAACTCAAAGACATCCTTTAGGGGCGTGCCTATCCTTACCTTGATGTTCCTGGGCTGATTTATGCCCCGGCCTGTCACCGAGGTGATACGCTCTATTAGAGGAATACCCAAGGCACATGCATCCCAGATAGCAGCTACTGTCCCGGCATTATGAACAAGCGCGCCGACATCCATGGGTAAGCCACCGGAAGGGACTTCTCTACCTGTCAATGCATCAATAAGATGTTTTTCCGCCCCCTGGGGATACTTGACCTTCATAGGTTCAACCTTGATCTCAGGGGGGGTCTTTTCCTGCATAAGCCTTATTGCATCCGGCTTATTTGCCTCGATAGCCATTATTGCACTATCAAGGCCCAGGACCTTCATCACAATCCTGGCGCCGTCTATTATCCTTTCTGGCTGCTCCAACATGAGCCTGTAATCAGCAGCAAGATATGGTTCGCACTCCGCACCGTTTATTATGAATGTATCTATTGTTTTATCCTTTGGGGGCGAGAGTTTCACATGAGTGGGAAATGTTGCTCCACCCATGCCAACAATCCCTGACAACTGAATAATATTCAAAAGCTCCTTAGCTTCCATGGCAAAGGGATCTCTCTCAAGTGGCAACCCAGGGGCCCATTCATCCTTGCCGTCGGCTTCAATTATAATATATGGGGCAAGCAGCCCGGTTACAGGATGCACCCGCTTGGTAATCTCCTTGACTGTTCCGGATGTTGGGGCATGGACAACGGCCGACACAAAGCCCATGGGCTCTGTAAGAACCTGGCCTCTTTTTACCGTAGCCCCTGTATTCACTACAGGTTTGGCTGGTGCTCCCAAATGCTGCTGGGTTGGTACAAAAAACACCTTGCTTAAAGGGAGTTCGATAATTGCATTATCCTTTACCAATACCTTGTTTTCTGGTGGATGGATCCCTCCCTTAAACGTCTTCATCTGGCAAGCCTTTCTATCGCATCAGCCGGGCACTTCTCAATGCACATGGCACAGCCTATACATTTGCTAATATCCACAACATATGGTTCTTTGGGCTTGCCGGATATGGCATCTACAGGACACACCTGTGCACATATCCCGCATCCCTTACACTTTTCTGCAATAACCTGTACCTTCCCGGATGGCTGTTTTGAACTTATCACTCCGGTAGGACATACACTTACACAGAGTCCGCACTTCTGACACTTTTCCTGATCAATAGATGCCGCATTCCCTTGTGTTACCTCTATTGCTTCAAACGGACATGTGTTCTCACAAATCCTGCACTTGATACACCCAACCTTGCAATATTGTCTCATCTCCTTGGGTGAATCCTGTGATATACACCTCACGCCAAAATTTGCAGACCTTGATATGAGCGCGATTATCTCCCGTGGACATGCGTCCACACACTTTCCGCAGCCAGTGCATTTGTCTTCATTGACATGTGGAAGACCATCTTCTCCCATGTGCATGGCATCAAATGGGCATGCCTCTACACAACTGCCCAGACCAAGACAGCCGTATTGACATGCCTTGGGCCCACCGGCAATAATCTGAGCTGTCCGACAGTCCTCTGGGCCTACATAGCTATATCTGGTTATAGTATCTGCCGGTGAACCCTTGCACCGTACAAATGCGATCATCGCATCCCCGGCACCCAGAGAGCGGCCAAGTATATCTGAAATGGCCTTCAAACCGTCTTTGTTCACTGCAGGACAGGCCATTTCCACCTCTGGGGTGGTGGTCAATTCGTGGGCAAATGCAGCACAACCTGCAAACCCGCACGCGCCGCAATTTGCCCCTGGGAGTTGATCCAGCACAGCCTTTTCCCTGGGGTCCATCTTTACCGCAAATGTGACAGATGCAATACCCAATATAAGGGCGGCAACAAGGCCTATGCCACCAACCATTAACATTGCACCCATCATATCACTTCACCAACCCTGAAAATCCCATGAATGCTAAAGAAAGTATACCTGCGGTAATCAAGGCGATAGGGGTGCCCCTAAATGCCCTTGGAATATTGTTGAGCTCTAAATCTTCCCTCATCCCGGCAAATATTATCAGGGCCAAAGCAAAGCCCAGAGCCGCACCTATTGAAAATATGCATGCATCAAGCAGATTGTATTTCAACTGAATATTCAATATGGCCACACCCAGTACAGCACAATTTGTTGTAATAAGCGGCAGATAGATCCCCAAGGCCTGGTAAAGCGGGAGACTCACACGCTGTATAATCATCTCTACAAGCTGAACTAGAGAGGCGATCACAAGAATAAAGGCAATGGTCTGAAGGTATTGAAGCCCTGATGGGTCAAGCAGGTAATAATTGATCAGCCAGGTGACAAAGGAGGCCAAGGTCATGACAAAGATAACCGCCATACCCATGCCAAAGGCAGTATCAATCCTCTTAGACACACCAATAAAGGGGCATATACCCAAGAAGCGGGACAACACAAAGTTGTTCACCAGTGCTGCACCAACAATAAGTAATATATAATGCATTACCCTTACTTTAATCCTTTTGTAAAGACAGGCAGATAAGAAAAGGCGTTAGACAGACCTTTTTAATTATCTAAAAATTCCGTGTCTTCCCTTTAATCGTCTCTATCCTCTTCCTCTACAGGTGGCACGTTCTTATACTCCTGAACTCTGGAGATAGATCGATATATCCCCCTGGCTAGAATCAAGGCAATAAAAAATACTATTATGAGAGATACAATTACCACGGTAATGCTGGCCTTCTGCCATCTTGCAACCTTCTGCTGTATCTCTTCGACCCTCTCCTGACTCAAGTGATGATACTTATCAATGTCCACTACCATCCCTATCCAACCAAAACCTGCCGGCCTGGTAAAACCGTTACCGTAATATGGAATAGGCGCATAGGTCATGAACATCCTAGTCTCACCTAAGGTATAGGTAAGAGAACCTGACTGCCCCATGGATGCCAACCGGTGAATCTTGGGGAGATTCTCATCAAGAAAACCTAGATATCTCACATTCATTGCACCTTTGCCGGATGCAATGAGTTCCTTATAGTTGTGCTCTGTCATAACAGGCACGAGCCGCATCTCTTCATCAAGACCATTGATAAACCAATCACACGGATGAGAAATGATAAACCCATCGCGATCCACCATAAAAGAATAATTGCCATTATCTATATCTATATCGCAAACCAGGCCCGGCTCTGTAGGCACTATATGATCTGTAAATTCCATAAGATGAACAACATTTAATGTAAGTACTACCACACCTGCAAATCCACTGGAATCAAACACCGGGGTTGAAACATGCATAACCCCGCCAAACCTGTCTCCTGCGTCAAATTCTGCCTTATTAATATGCCTGCCAACAATAGGGCCCATATAAAATTCACCCGGTGCAAGGACTTTAGCCTTTAAGAAACAATCTCCTTCACCAGACTCGCCATTTTCAGAATTCGACATATCTTTTAAACCTTCAAGGCCTGCAGCACCTTCCGGATTTATCTTTAAGATCTCCATCCCTGCCTTATCAAGAAAGGTGATCTCCCTGTAGATTGGTACAGGAACCTTTACAACTCCGACACCGGACTTTTTTACCACTCCTCTTGAATTGGAATCTAAAAAGTTCAAATATGTGTCCGCATTTCTCGGAAGTATAGAGGCTATTCTTATATCCTTCTCCATCTCTGCCAGAAACTGAGCCGCCACCTCGGACAAATTTATTGTTCGGATTTCTATCGAGTGTTTTTGCCTGTCATCCAAAACCCTTAAATTTGCCTGCGTGGCCTCCTCGCCTACTTTTACTACCCCCCTGCTAATAAGGACACCCATGATGGTAAGAGGAAGCACTATAAGGATAAAGAAGCTGATTGCAATACCTGCAAAACTAAACCTGGTCTTTTCATCCACTTTCATAACATTCTCCCGATCCTGTTACACCCTTTTCAGGCATAAAAGGATTAAATCTCACAAACCACTCTAAAGAAACCGATGCCGGCCAACTTCCCATATTATCAAAGTATAAAGGACACTAGGCTGTCCTTTATACTAACCCAGGATAATTGCCTTAAACGGGCTAGCGTAAAGGATAATAAGCGCTACAACCAGTGCATAGATTGCTATAGACTCGGTCATAGCAAGTCCCACCATAAGGGTGAGCATAACCTTACCTTGAGCTTCCGGGTTGCGGCCTACGGCTTCAGATGCACCCGAGGTAGCATTTCCCATACCCAGACCAGGACCCATAGCCCCAAGCCCCATACAGAGACCAGCTGCAAGTATAGAAACAGCTACAAAGATAATCTTTGCCCAATCTACGGAACCTGTAGCCGCCACATCAGATGCAAAAGCAATACTCGAAGTGGTAAGCAGCACCAGGCTCACAAAAACAAACATCTTAAATCTACCCATTGCACACTCCTTAGAGTTTTTATTATTAATTCAAAACGTTATTCTGAATGTCGATTCATTTTATACACAAGAAAGGCCTCTTATGCAAGAAAAATTTTGCGCTATATGCCTTATAACTACTATATGTGGATAGGCTGAAGGTCGAAGGCCTTTAGGTAAAAACTCACAAGACCCTATAATAGCATAGCCATTCAAGTATCATACTCCCCAAATACGGCCTTTGCCGCCCAGAGGATATCAGTATCCTTCAGACTAATAACCTGAGCAATTACCTTGTCCCATGCATTCAACTGAATACTCCACTGCATGCTTGCGGGAAGTGTCCATATCCTATATGATATTCTCCATAAAAGATTATAGTAAGGAATACTATGAGTATATTAGGTTTAGCCCTGTTTGTTGTGGCACTTGCCCTGTTCTTTGATTTTTCCAATGGGTTTCATGATGCATCAAATATAGTTGCTACCATAATCTCATCCAGATCAATGGGCATAAGGTCCGCCCTTATATTGACCGCTATCCTGGAGTTTATAGGCGCATACTTTCTGGGTACCGCAGTAGCAAAGACCATTGGACACGCTCTACTAACGCCAGGAAGTATATCTATTAATGTAGTAATTGCCGCTACTCTATCCGCCATCTTGTGGAATCTATTCACATGGTTTTATGGCCTTCCCTCTTCATCTTCTCACGCACTTATAGGCGGACTTATAGGCGCTGCCTTGATAGCCTGCGGATGGGAGATTATACATTGGGGAAAGCTTATAGAGGTTATCGGAATTATTCTAATTTCTCCATTGATAGGCTTTATCGGCGGTCTCATTTTTACAAATATAAACTTCTATATATTCAGCAATATAAAGCCTAGCCGGGCCAATATGATCTTAAAGAAATTGCAGATAGTGTCCTCTGCCTTTCTTGCACTGGCTCATGGCACTAATGATGCCCAGAAAAGTATGGGCATCATAGCCTTAAGCCTTGCTGTACTTTATCCACTTGACCCCTTGGCTATCAGCAAACTCTATACTCCTGAACCCGACGGAGCGTTTATAGTACCTAAATGGGTGATAATGGCATGTGCCCTTGCTATAGCACTAGGCATGCTCTCAGGCGGAAAGCGCATAATAAAGACCGTTGGTCTAAGCCTCTATAAGATTAGACCTGTCCATGGCTTTGGTGCGCAGATGTCATGTTCTGCGGTAGTATATATATGTGCTCTACTGGGATTTCCAGTGAGTACCACACAGGTGGCAACATCTGCAATTATGGGTGCAGGCACTGCACAGAGAATAAATATTGTCAGGTGGGGTATTGCTGGAGAGATTGTGGTAGCATGGATTGTTACAATCCCTGCATCATGCATAATGGGGATGATAGTATCATTCTTAATAGAACGCATCACCTTATTGTAAAGGAGAAATAAAGATGTTGACAGCACTTTATTATAACTACACACCCCTTGAAATCATACAAAAGATAGCAAATCCTATACTTGACCATATAATGATAGGGTTTTCATTCCTAGGTAATGAGCCATTCTTTGTCCTGATACTACCTATATTTTTCTGGCTGGTAGATAAATCATTTGCTTTAAAATTATCATCGCTATTTCTCCTAAGTGCTCTTGCAAACGATGTATTGAAATATATCTTCCATACACCACGCCCGGATCCTGAGTATATAAATGTATTATTTGCCTCCTCAGGGGGAGGATACGCCTTTCCCTCAGGCCATAGCCAGAGTGCAGTAGTCTTCTGGGGGCAAATATTCCAGAGGTGGCCTATCAACTGGTTGAGATGGATATGTATAATCTTTATTATATTCATACCCTTTAGCAGACTCTATCTATGTGTGCACTGGCCTTTAGATGTCATAGGTGGTGTATTCTTTGGTGCAATATTTCTGAGCATTGCCCCACTTATATTCAAATTGGTCATCTTGAAAGACCTGCTTGGTAGACCAGGGCTAATCATCCTGATTATTCTTGTCAGTATAGGTGCTATGTTCGCAACCACAATCCCTTCTGCACCAAAACTCCTCGGGATCTTAGCCGGCATAACGACAGGAGCCCTCATGGAGAATCAATTTTGCAATTTTGATCCCAGGGCGGGTAATATTACCTCGAAATCCATCAGGCTTATCTTGGGATTTATCGTCCTTATTTCATTAAAAGAAGGGTTACAAGAGATCCTTCCGGATATACTAATCTCTGATTATCTCAGGTACCTGGCAATGGGGTTATGGGTTACATTTGGATTGCCATGGATAGTCACAAGATCAAAGACGTGAGTGAAGAAAAGTCGAGAGTCAGGGAGTCAGGGAGTCGAGAGTCAAAAAGGTAAAGAATTCCAGGTGTTGAGTGTTGAGTTTTGGGTTTTGGGTTAATTGGAACTGATGAATTGTAGTAAAATCTTTGCACAATTGCTTCCCCGTCCAGGGCGGATCGCTAAAGCTCCTCGCAATGACTTGATTGCAACTTGGTATTACCTAAAGCGAGAAACATTTTCTCGTCATCGGCACATGAATATGTATATCAATACGACGGTCAACCGTCTGTCTTGGGAATTTAACAGTTTCTTTCACAACATGCCCGATATTGAAGGGGCTTGGGCGCCTCTGTCTTTGCAAGACTCAAATTACCAATAATAACTGTAAGCAGATTATTGAAATCATGTGCAATACCGCCTACCAGTGTCCCTATTGCCTCCTTGTCTTCAGGGACGAAATTTGGAACAGGGTATCCTTTCACTGGAAGAAGATATCTCTGATCTTTTACTATTGCATAACAGGGGGACAGGCAGTATATTATATTTTCTATGGAAAATACATTTACGTTAAAAGACATGCCTTTCCCTTTGCTCATAAAGGATGTAATAGATACCAGCTTTACCGGCATTATATTTGTAGACTCCAACCAATGGAAAAAGGGACTCATATTCAAAAAAGGGATTCTTACAGCTATACAATCCAATAAACCAGAAGAACTATTAGGTAATCTCCTAAAGGATATGGGCCTCATAACAGAAGAGGAAAATACAGTATCTTTGTCTAAAGCCAGGATAACCAGACGCAAGCAGGGTGAAATCTTATTGGAAATGGGGGTGCTTCGTCCAGACGAGATATTCCATGCCATACGTCAGCAAATGGAGATAAGGTTTTTTGATATATTTCCATGGGAGACAGGTAATGTCAATAAAGTTGCAAAATCCAGTATAGACAAAGACTCTGAACTTACTAAGCCTGAATTCGCAACCCTTGTAAGAAAGGGTATTATGGAATATACACCTTTTTCATCTGTCCTTGATATGTTATCTCCCTTCGCAGATGCGATACCAAAAAGGTCGGTGCCGGTTATCCCTGGCGATACTGGAGTAGATACGCAGAAGATAGAAGAATACAAGGTCTCGGAAATACTTCTCCTTGGCCAAGACCTGCCAAAAGCCCTCCTTGCATTTTATTGTACGGGCATTATTTCCTTTGAGGAAAGTAAGTATGCATCATTAATAAATAAATTAAGGATAAAGTTAAAAGATATCAGAGATAAAGACCCTTATCAACGCTTGGAAGTGGACAAGACAATATCAGATGGTGGGCTTAAAAAGGCATACATAAAGCTGGTCAAATTTAATCACCCTGACGTCTATTCTTATGCAGATGACCCAGAGGTAAAACGGCTTGCAAACGAAATATTTACTGAGATTCAAAAGGCCTATAATACTATCCTTAAAATAAAGCAATTAGCTCCTCCTGAAGAAAAAGAAATGGACAAAGGGATCCAGGCGGAATTAATCTTCTCCCAGGCATCTGATGCATTAAGGGCAAAAGATTATCAAAAGGCATTAGACCTCTACAAACTCTGTGTAAAACTGAACCCGGATGAAAGTGTATTCATGGAGTCCTTAATAAAGACCATGTTCCTCAGATGGCAGAATGCAGGCCTAGGTAATAGTATGGAAATAAAAAGGATCATTAGAGAGGCCAACAAAAGGTTTCCAAGATCAGACAACATATATATATTTCTTGGATGGGTGTTAAAAAAGGAAGGCTCCCTAAAGGCAATTGAAGCATTTCAAAGGGCATTAAAGATAAATCCTAATAATATAGATGCCCAGCGAGAGATAAGGCTCTATCATATGCGGTCAAAAAAATAAAAGATACCTTAAGTCCCCAAAATATTGGAACAACTATCAAAGTACACTATTCAATCTTCTTATATAAAATTTATCCCCCTTAAATGTCACCTCCACGACTTTGTTTTCATCTATCAACCTTTCAACTACTGCCCAATTGGCATGAGCCCTGAGTAAGAACTCTTCTACACCATCTTTTCTCATCGGATGCACAGATGTGATACTGAGCAAATCATCTTCGACGTTACCTGTAAATGCAAAGGCATTCCCTTCATAACCAATAAGATATTCTACATTGATAGATCTCTCACTAAAAAGTTGATATGCTTTATTTATAGAGTGTTCTGTTGCAGGGTTCACCCATTTCTCTGCAGGTGGTCTTGTTGGAATGGAAATATAACTCTTTTCTGGTCTTAGCCCCACAATAAAATTAGCTATTTTTTCTATCTCTTCAGTGCTATCATTAATATCTTGAATCAGCATGGTTTCTGTTGTGAGTTCGCCTCTAAAGATACGTGAAAACTCCACCATACCCTGTAATATATTATCAAGTTTCAAAGACCTATATGCCCTATCAATCCTGCGCCAAACATCTTGACTTAGAGCATCAATCTTTAAAGAAATCCAATCGGCCTTGGATAAATCTTCTCGGACATCAGCTTTCCATATGATGGAGGCATTGGTAATAACTGCAATCTTTATACCTAGCGGTTTGAGCAGTGCAATCTCTTTACCAAGATTGATATCCAGTGTTGGTTCACCATCAGGGACAAAGGTCAGATAGTCTATCGGTTCTCCTCTCTTCACTGCTTTGCTGACTTTATTTTCCACCTCCTTGAATATCTCCTCCGGATTATAAAACTCCCCCCTGTCAACTTGCATACGTAAAGACCTTCCAAGTTGACAGTAAATACAGGAATACGTACAGATCTTCGGCGGGATATTGTTTATTCCTAAACTATGCCCCAGACGTCTTGATGGAACAGGGCCAAACGCTATCATCTTGCTTTCAATTATCATAATTCCATACTCACTTTATACAGTTATGTTTTTGGGTTATATCCTGACACTCTAGCACAAAAAGACATTACTATTCAATAAAATATCAAGGGCTGATTCATACTTGTACATACCACACACTCAATGCTTTTTGCCTTGACTCCCTAATGTTTCTCGCTTATATCTTTCTGAATAAAAACGAACTCAAGCCAGGAAATAAAAGGGTGAACAGCTGTAGGGAGTTTATGTGGAAAATCCATCTGAGATGATTACCTTCCGAAACGTTAATAAATGGTTCGGTCACCTGCATGTATTAAATGATATTGATTTTCATGTGGATCATGGGGAAGTGGTGGTGATCTGTGGCCCAAGCGGATCAGGAAAAAGCACTCTCATAAGATGCATTAACAAACTAGAACCCATCCAAAAAGGCGAGATTGTGGTCGACAATATGCCTATACATGATTCCAGGATCAATATACGCCGTCTCAGGGCGGAAATCGGTTTTGTCTTCCAACAATTCAACCTCTATCCACATATGACGACCCTGGAAAATGTAATGCTTGCCCCCATCAATGTGCGAAAAACAAAGCCAGAGAAGGCGCAGGCACTGGCTCTGCAACTCCTGGAAAAGGTTGGGATTCATGACAAGGCCCATTCTTACCCGGAGCAACTCTCCGGGGGGCAGCAACAGAGGGTTGCCATAGCTCGAGCCCTGGCTATGCACCCAAAAATCATGCTCTTTGATGAACCCACCTCTGCCTTGGATCCTGAGATGATCAATGAGGTTCTGGATGTCATGCGTAATCTGGCCAAGGATGGAATGACCATGGTAGTAGTGAGCCATGAAATGGGGTTTGCCAGGGAGGTGGCTCATCGAGTAGTCTTTATGGATGACGGAAGATTGATCGAGGGCGCTTCACCTGATGAGTTCTTTACCAATCCGAAATCCGATCGGACTAAACTCTTTTTGAGCAAAATCTTGACGCATTAAAGGAGCACCGGCAGGAGTTGCTAAATATTAAAGAAAAAGGACGAAATCATTTATGTCAGCTTTTTATAATAGAAACAGGAATAGCATTAAAAAAGCAGATCTCGTAAGGGGTTGTATGAATATTTTTTTGTAGCGTGAGTAGTAACACCGGTATATATTGCCGGTATTACATATCAAAAAATTAAATGGTTAGGAGGTTATTATGAGGAAGTTATCTTGGTATCTTGTGGCAATTTTCCTTGTTGCCGTAGCACTGAACGGTTGTACCCGTGAAGAGCCGGCCCAGAAGGCGGCTGCAAAGGAGGAGGTGGCAAAAAAGGTTGCGTTCGTCTATGACAGGGTTAATGAAACAGGGACGGTCCGTGTAGGCCTTATGTACAACAGTATTCCAGCGGCGTATTTCAACGAGAACAATGAGTGGGTTGGATTCGATGTGGACATCGCTGAAGAGGTGATTCGCAGGATTGGGGGATATATGGGCAAAAAACTCGAGATTGAGCGGGTGAAGCTCAATAACAAGACCCGTATTTCTTTTCTTACATCCGGCAGGATTGATATGAGCACAGCCAATATGACCCACAAACGCGAGCGAGACAAGACAATCGACTTTTCTATTACCTACTTCTTTGATGGTGAAAAGATCCTCGCTAAAAAAGGACTCTATACCAAACATGAGGATTTCGTAGGCAAAAAAATTGCTTCCATGCAGGGTACCACCAGTGAGAAGAATGCGATGAATCTTTTGAAAAAGCTCGGAGATCCTGATGCGGAAAAACATGTAATAAGCTTTCAGGATGAACCATCCTGCTTCCTGGCCCTTCAGCAGGACAAGGTGGCAGGCTGGGCAACTGACAGCACTATTCTCATAGGCTATGCAGCAAAAGAACCCGGCAAGTACGAACTGGTTGGTGATTTTTTCAGCGATGAGCCTTATGGAATAGGAATCCCACAGAATCAGAGCGATTGGAGAGATGCCATAAACTTTGCCATCCAAGACATGTGGAAAGATGGGGCGTATATGAAAATATACAACAAGTGGTATGGTAAAGATACACCCTACTACTTCCCCATGACTGAAAAGATTGAATTGTGGCCATAAGTCATAAAATTCATCAGTAACAATTTTTTCCCATAGCAAGATCTGGGGTTTAAATAAATTTTATCCCCAGATCTTGTTTTAAGAATAAAGCAAGAGGAAACCAGACAAAGGCGGTTATGATACCATACTGGAAACGCTTAGGACAGCAGCTCGCTGTGATAGCTGGGATTGCTATTGCTGTTTTTTTAATCTTTGGGCATACGGATCTTGGTTATGATTTCCATTGGGCTATACTCTATGAGAAAAACCCCACCTATGGAGAAATTTTTGGTCTTTGGCTGCTCCATGGCCTTCTGCTTACCATCAAGATCTCCGCCATAAGCACTGTCTTTGCCCTCATCCTGGGCACCCTCTTTGGGATTGGCCGCCTTTCCCGCTTCAAACCATTCTATCTTTTGTCAACAGGTTATGTCGAGTTCTTTAGAAACACACCGCTATTGGTGCAACTCTTTTTCTGGTATTTTGCCCTCCCTTTGGTGCTACCCGAATCTGCCCGCACCTTTTTAAATAATCATGGCTACGAACTCTGGGCATCTATAGCAGGGTTGAGTATCTATACCGGGGCGTTTGTGGCTGAGATTGTGCGTGCTGGAATTCAGGCGATTCCTCGTGGTCATCTGGAGGCTGCAGCCTCATCCGGCCTGAGCGGGGGCCAGGCCTTGCGCTTTATAATCTTACCCCAGGCCTTTCGCATCATCATTCCACCACTTGGCAGCGAATTTCTTAACAACATGAAGAATTCTTCTCTTGCAATGACTATAGGAGTTGCTGAGCTGTGCTGGCAATCCCAGCAGATTGAATCATTTACATTCAGGGGATTTGAGGCCACTACAGCTGCCTCTGTCATTTATCTTGGTCTGTCCCTTTTTATCAGTATGATTATGAACAGTATCAATCATCACCTGATTATCGGGGCTGAAAGAGAACTGAGCCTGATAGATAAAATCCTGGGCCTTTGCGTCATGCCTTTCTATCTTCTGGGGCAATACATTACTAAATGTCTTCAATGGTTGTCCTCGATATTGCCACAGCGCCAGCCTGGAATAGACACAAAGGAATCCATATACGTCTCTGGTGGAACCCAATTTCTTGGTAAGCTTGGCCAAAAATTGATTTTTATAGGAAAGGCCCTCTTTGTCCTCATTTTTGTGGGCATTATAGCTGTAATCGGATACCAAATCTGGCAGTTTAACTGGAATGTAATCCTGGATAACATACGTGCTCTACTGATATGGAGATTCCCATCAGGAGGCAAAGGGGAACTCTTTTACGGCCTGGGAGGCTTCTCTATCAGTATTGTCCTGGCCTCGATTGCTCTTTTTGTCAGCTTTTTTATCGGCTTAGTTGTTGGCCTGGGAAGGCTGAGCCGAAATACTCTTGTCAGCACCCCAAGTGTCCTCTATATCGAGATCATTCGTGGCAATCCTTTGATCATGGTGATCTTCTGGGTGTATTTCTTTTCACCTATTATCACCGGGATGCAGATTGATGTCTTCTGGAGTGCTGTCATTGCATTTACCGTCTTCTCAGGGGCATATCTGGGCGAGATTGTACGAGCTGGTGTAAGTGCCATTCCTCATGGTCAGATAGAGGCGGCCACAGCTTCAGGGCTGAGCTATTTCCAGACTATGCGCCGTGTAGTCCTGCCACAGGCGCTTAAGATAATGATCCCCGCTATAGTAGGACAATTTATCTCTCTTTTCAAAGATACATCCCTTGCATACATCATAGGCGTTTTCGAATTGACCACAGTGGCTCAAACCATCAATAATCGTCTCATGATCTATCCATTTGAGATCTATGCAACCATCGCAGTTCTTTATTTCATCTGTTGCTATAGTATGAGCAGGGTAGCAGCCCGTTTAGAACGCAAATACACGCCTGGTTTGCACGTCGAAGCACCTCGTATGGAATAAGCCTAACCAATAAACCCTCATGAACGATCCACGCTCACAACGAAGGATGAAAATATCCTAGGGAAGGGCAACACCCCCCCTCCCCGCCAAGGGGACTAAGATCATGGCAATACGGGGTCCGTTACCTTAAGCAGGCAGATGAGGGCAAAAGGCGCCTGCAAGGCTTGTCAGTAGTCCGTTGTCTGTTGTCCGTTGTAAAACCTCTGGATAAGGATGATCATCTTCCAATATACCACAAACAACTGACAACTGACCACGAACAACTATTTTCATATAAAGGATCAAATCCCTATCAGCAATAAAGGCAGTCCTATAACAACAGCAATCACAAGATTAAATATCTTTATTAAAATAGCATCTTTCACAGAATAGGAAAACATGGGCAGCATACCATGCCCGTCTTGAACAATAGAGCTAGTCAATAATATAGAGAAGGGGACGAGCCCATGTGCAAACATCATAACAAAAACCATATGAGGGCCTGATTCAGGGATTAACCCTACAAGGGCACATACTAAAAAAATCCATAACATATGCGTCTTGACAAATTCTTCAAAATTCCAATGACTTAATCCAATGTGGATAAAGAGTAGGGCAAAAAAGGTCCAAAGGAATACCTGCCAGAGATGTCTCTTTATTATGTGGTCCCAGATATGAGCCTCAAGATAATGATCAGAGGTAGTTAATATAATAAACGTTGCAACAAAAAGTAATGCAACTATGGTAAGCCTTTGCCAATTCCATGTGTGGGGTCCTACATAGCCTAAAACTAAGGCCATAATAATTATCAAAAGAGAAAACGAAACCAAATATCTGATAGGGGAAAGCCTTGAAAAATTCTTTAGTGCTGTTAGATCAAAAAGGCGGTGATCAGTCTCAAGATGCACAACTTGCAAATCACAATCTTCGCAGGTGGTTATCCCGAGACGAGATACTAGCTTGTCTGATACAAAACCACCCATGATCCCTATCACGAATAACAGAATAAAAAGCAATATCGCTTGTCTTGGAAAAAGTGCCAGCATCACAAATGCCTCATCTCCAGAGGTGGCAATCATCCCGCCTGCTATTGCACCAAAACTCAAGAGCCCATGCACATAAAACGACACATTCATGAATGCTCCCAGACAACCAGGCGTAGATCCGAGAAAAGAGGCGGTAGCGTATTGACGCCACTTTCCACCTTTCATTGTTTTTTCTAAATTTCCCCTGGTTGAAACATTTACATAATCGATGATAAGCATCATCACAAAGACAAATAAAGTGATCATGATTGAATGATTGATTACATGAGTTAGCCCAGACATTTTATCTTCTTCATCCTCTCTACATAGCTATATACAATTATAAGGCCTAAAATCACAAACCATCCTTATAGACCCCTATGGCTACCTGGAAGGTACAACTAAAGATGAAAATGTATTTAGCCTTGAGTGATCTTTTAGTTCTGTACTTATACTTGTCAGTAGTACGTTGTCCGTTGTAAAATATCCAGATAGGATTATCACCTTCCAATATACCACAAACAAATAAACCACGAACCACGGACAACTATTTTCATATAAAATATCAAAGCGCATCAAGTATACGAGACCATGTCTCCCTGATATCATCTGCCACCGGGCTTTGAGTATAATATTCTATAACACTGGACTTTACAATCTGAGCTTTCGTAAATGCCTTATCATATCTGATCTTCCCAACTATCCTCATCCCACATGCCTCTGATCTGTCAGTAATCCTTTTAGTTACCTCTGGGTTAATATCATATTTATTTATGCACACGACTGCGGGTATGCCAAAATGGTTTGCTAATTCATGAACACGATCCAAATCGTGTTCACCTGATACCGTAGGCTCGGTTACAATAACCACAAGGTCAGAACCAGTGATTGAGGCTATAACCGGGCAGCCAATACCTGGAGGCCCATCTACTAGTAAATAGGGGTGACCATTCTCTTCAGCAATCTTCTTTGCCTGATTTCTGACCAGGGTAACCAACTTGCCTGAGTTCTCTTCAGCAATCCCGAGCCTGGCATGAACCATCGGGCCAACCCTTGTCTCAGAGACAAACCACTTTCCATTTATTGCGGGAGAGAAATCTATAGCCTTCTCAGGACAAAAATATGCACACACACCACACCCTTCACATGCAACCTCGTCAATAGAATACTCTATACTTGACAGCTTATCTTTACTGATCTCTTTTTTTACTGCATCAAATCTGCATACATCCATACATATTCCACAATTTGTGCATTTCTCACTTATAATCCTGGCCATGTTTCCACCGCTGAAATCTTCCTGCCTTAAGATATTAGGCTCAAGAACAAGATAAAGGTCAGCAGCATCCACATCACAGTCAGCCAATACAGGGTGACTAGCTAGACAGGCAAATGATGCCAAAAGGCTTGTCTTGCCTGTGCCGCCCTTCCCACTGATAACAACAATCTCCTTCATTTATTTCACCCTAGCTGTGCTCAATAGTCTTTTAATATCTTTAAACAATTCAATAAAGATCTCTTTATATTCAGGAAGTGCAGTAATTATTATCTCTCCTTGTGAATAGGCTTCTGCAATGCGCCTGTCATCAGGTATCTCAGCTATAATATCTACCCCCTTGTTCTTGCAAAAATCCCGTACAATTTTATTATCCGGATCTGAGCGATTAACCACCACTGCATGTGGTAGCCCTAATTGCCTTACTGTGTCTATGGCCAATCCAAGATCATTCAAACCAAACGGAGTGGGTTCTGTAACCAAGAGCACAAAGTCTGCGTCACTGATAGAAGTGATCACAGGACAGGATGTACCTGGTGGGGCATCGATTATACACAGATCCTCGTTATTTGCTGTCCCTCTCACTGCCTTAATAAGAGGGGGACTCATGATTTCACCGATTTGAATCTTCCCATGGACAAACCTGATGCCCCCTGAAAAGCCTTCCTCGATTATGCCGATAGTGCGATCTACCTCTGTAATTGCATCAGTAGGACATACCCTGGCACACCCGCCACAGGCATGACACAATTCCGGGAAGGTTAAGACCTTATCCTTAACACAAATAATAGCACTATATTGGCAGATATCCGCACACAGCCCGCAATATGTACACTTCTCATCATCTACCTTAGGGATGGAAACACCTATGGAAGAACTCTTTGTCATCTCCGGTTTCAGAAAGAGATGACCATTGGGTTCTTCAACATCACAGTCAAGATAGGTTACATTATGGGCCAGCAAACTAGCGGCCTTAGCAAGATTAGTTGCAACTGTAGTCTTTCCTGTGCCACCTTTGCCGCTTGCAATAGCTACTATACTCACTTAACCCCTCACTACGGGGTCAGGTCTTCAAACTTGACATTATTTAACTCAAATGTCAA
>JAYEFR010000138.1:0-2805 GCA_034716155.1 Thermodesulfobacteriota bacterium | reverse complement strand
CCAATAAGGCAGCCACTGAGATGAAGCAGAGGCTTAAGGGCATGGTTGGCCTGCGCTCCGCAGGTGTATGGGCAGGCACATTCCATGCGTTTGGGGCATGGTTTTTAAGGCACGAGGCAGCAAGGATAGGGTATACTACCAGTTTTGTTATATATGATGAGGCTGACCAGAGGGCCCTGATAAGGCGATGTATCAAGGATCTGAATCTAAATAAGAACAAGGTAAAAGACTCTGTTATTGCATGGCTGATCAACATAAAAAGGGACACCCTGAAAGAGGTGGAAACCCTGCCTGAATCCTTGGAGATCGATCCCACCCCTATTATAAACATGTATGAAGACAGAAAGAAGGCATACTCCGCATTTGATTTTGGAGATTTGTTATATAAATCCTGTCAGATACTTTCCTCTTACAGGGAAGTAAGGGATAAATACAGGTCTATGTTTAAAGACATACTTGTAGATGAATATCAGGACACAAACATGGCACAACACAAGATGCTGATGTCTATCATAGGAAAGGATAAAAATATCTGTGTGGTGGGAGATGATGACCAGTCCATATATGGATGGAGGGGCGCTGATGTTGGAAACATCTTGAGATTCAAGGAGGACTTTCCTGAAGCCGAGGTCGTCACATTGGAGCAAAACTATCGCTCTACCGTAGATATCCTGGATGCGGCATCGAATCTTATATCGAACAATCGTTACAGGGCGCCAAAACGCCTATGGTCTCACAACAAAGGAGAAGGCAAAGGCATAACCTTAAATGAATTTGCAGACGATAGGCAAGAGGCAGCATTTATGGCCCACACTATAGGCAGGCTTATAGATAAAGGGGTAAATCCCAGCAATATAGGGGTGTTTTACCGAATAAATGCGCTCTCCAGAGTGATAGAAGAGGCCCTTGTAATGGAAGGGATCTCATATGCGGTATATGGAGGTGTAAGGTTCTATGAACGCAGGGAGATAAAGGATATACTGGCATATTTAAGACTCATTGCAAATCCAAAGGATGAAGAGGCGCTCACCAGGGCGATCAATACCCCTCCAAGGGGCATAGGAAATAAGACGTTGGCTAAGCTGCGCTCATTGGCCCGTGATAAAGGTTTGAGCACTATAGCGATTATGGATAAGGCCATAGGAGACGGTACCATCAAAGGGGCACCATCAAGGGGCATTAGTGCTTTTCTTACTATCTTAGATAAGCTCAGGGCTTATGCACTCGAACAGGATATAGGAGGGCTTATCTCAGGAGTTATTGATATAACCGGCCTGCAAAAGATGGTGGCCTCGGAGATTGACGGGGTCGACAGGATAACCAATATAAAGGAATTTATGGCCAGCGCAAGCGGCGAGACAGACCTTGTAGGTTTTTTAGAACAAAAGGCATTGATTACCAATATGGATATACCAAAGGGTGGTGATGCAATAAGTGTAATGACGTTGCATATGTCAAAGGGCCTGGAATTCGACTATGTATTTATTTTAGGCCTGGAAGAGGGCCTGCTCCCTCACTCAAGGTCCCTTGACTTTGGAGAGGCCATCGAAGAGGAAAGGAGATTATTATACGTCGGGATTACACGCGCTAAAAAAAAGGCCTTTTTGTCATGGGCCAGGATAAGGGGGCTTTATGGAAGGGAGACATTTCAGATCCCATCTAGTTTCATCCGTGAGATAGAAGACCTTTAAAACTTGTAATTACTTAGGTAGTTAGACTAAAGGCTGAAGACTGAAGCATATCAATCATCTCGCAACGTTCGAATCAAGCCATTCAAGATTTTCTCGGGTTCGACGATCGTTGGTTCAATCCCTGTCTGCACCTGCCTGCTGCAGGCAGGCCTTCAGTCTAAGCACCTAATTTTGTGTGATCTCGCATGATTTGTCCCTAAAAGCCTTCAGTCTATTCACCTGAATAGTTGCCCCTACAGATTTAGCATCGCCCTTTTAAGTGATTAGAGTAGTCCGTGTAATCTGTGGATTAAAACTTGACCTTTGGTGTCTCTTTTTCAACCTCTGGAATCTTGAAGTACTGGGCCTTTTCCACGCCTGCCCAGGCAGCAAAGAATCTGCCGGGGAAAGATTTTACATAGGTATTAAGTATCCTTACCTGGTCATTGTAGCGCTTGCGCTCTACAGCGATACGATTTTCTGTGCCCTCAAGGCTGTCGTGGAGTTTTAGAAAGGACTCGTTGGCCTTTAGCTCCGGGTAGCGTTCCTGAAGGAGAAGCAGCCTGGATAAGGCCCCTTCGAGCTCGCCGGCTGCCCTTGCCTTTTGTCCTACACTCTTGGCGGCAAAGTATGCCTTTCTTGCATCCGCTATATGCTCAAAGACCTCTTTTTCATGTGCAGCATATCCTTTAACAGTCTCCACTAAGTTAGGAATGAGATCAAAGCGTCTTTTTAGCTGGTTTTCCACCTGGGCCCACTGGGCGGATACCGCCTCATTCATGCGTATTGCCTTGTTGTACTGTGATATGAAGCTCCCTACAAAAAGAATAATGACAACAATGACTATACCGAGAACTGCCCATAGATTCTTATTCATATATCCCCCATCTTTTTTGTTTTTATTTTATCAACCCAAAACCCATAACTCATAACCCATAACCCATCCTACCATCCGCCGGATACTCCTCCCCCGCCAAAGGCGCCTCCTCCACCACCACCGAACGAACCAAATCCACCCCCGCCAAAGCTGCCAAGGCCGCCGGATCCTCGTGACCCTCCAGACCAGGAGCTGCCTAAAAGCGTGCCTAAAAGAAGCATGCCCACAAGTCCTCTGGATCTTGGGTTAAACAACGAG
>JAYEFR010000137.1:0-2832 GCA_034716155.1 Thermodesulfobacteriota bacterium | reverse complement strand
AGAGAGTGTTGACGCAGTTTCGCGTGGTTATTTATTATTTAAGCCTCCTGGTTTATCCTCATCCCTCCCGGCTTAATCTGGATCACGATATTGGACTGTCATATTCTTTTATCGATCCCATAACCACGTTAATATCCATAACGGCTGTTTTGGCGATGGTTGGATTGGCCTTTTATATAGCCAGGAAAGACCGCCTGATCTCGTTTTCAATCCTCTGGTTTTTCGGCAACCTGCTGATTGAATCCTCCGTTATAGCCCTGGAGATCATGTTTGAGCACCGAGTCTATCTTCCATCAATGTTTTTCTTTCTGTCAATTGTAGTTCTTGCTTACAGATTTATTAGACCATATTGGGATTGGGTTGTGGTTGTGGTTTTAATTGCGGTTGCACTTTTGTTTTCTATGTGGACCTATGAGAGAAACAGCGTGTGGAGAGATCCGATCACTTTCTGGTCGGATGTGGTTAAAAAATCCCCTGACAAGGCTAGACCCCACAACAACCTTGGAATAGCATATACTGAAAAAGGGCTGATTAAGAAGGCTATCATTGAGATTAAGAAAGCAATAGATTTGAAACCCGGCTTTGTGAATGCTTATGTTAGTTTGGGGAATGCTTATCTCAATAAGGGCTTATTTGATATGGCAATAAAAGAATATAGAAATGCCTTGAGGCTAAGATCTGATTATGCGGAAGTATATGTGAACATAGGAAATGCTTATATAAAAAAAGGAACCATAGACAGAGCAATAGAATCATATTCTAAGGCTTTAACTTTAAAACCGGATTCCATAAGAGCAAGATTTAATATTGCCTCAGCTTATGGCTTGAAAGGATTTACAAAAAAGGTTTTAGCTGAATATAAAGCTCTTGCGGAGTTACAGCCTGACAACCCGGATATACACTTTAACCTGGGCATAGCCTATGAGCGATTAGCTAAGAGCGAAGATCAAAGAGCTGAGAGGAGAGGGCATGTGGTTATGGACCAGGAGCAAAGGTGGCTAATCGAACAGGCCGTTAATGAGTATAAGAAGGCGCTAAAGTTAAGTCCCAATGATTTTCAGGCTCGAAGAAATATAGATAGAATTAAAAAATGGTACAAAAATCAAACGGCTATAGACTAAAATATATTGAGCTGCTATTTATAGTGAGTATTGTGACTATATTTGCTTTTGCTGCGCACCAGCGAAATTTTGTCTGGAAAAACGATCTTTCATTATGGGAAGATGTGGTTTAAAAAAATCCCCTGATAAAGCAAGAGTCTATAATGCAATCGGCATGTACTATTACACAAGGCAAAGACCTGATGAGGTAATACCATTTTTTCAACAGGGTCTTTATCTACAGCCTGGATATGCCTTTGCCCACAATAACCTTGGACTCTGTTTGCTGGGAAAGGGCCGGATAAATGAGGCGATAGAGGAGTTCAGACAGGCAATAATGGCCAAACCCTTCCGCGGCATGTATCACGTTAATATAGGAATTGCTTATTGGAAAAAGGGATTGCATAAGCAGGCCAAAAAAGAGATACAGAGTTTTTTGTTTTAGCCCATCATGCAATCTTATACGCTTGGCTCTATGCTATTATGGTAAAGGACGTATAACGTATACTGAGTTCCTGGCCCTGATAAAGCTGATACTGCTGTTTGGCGCCACTGCCCACCAGCGAAACATTATCTGGAACAATCAATGGAATAGCATATACTGAAAAAAGGCTGATTAAGAAGGCTATTATTGAGATAAAAAAGGCATTAATGTTAAAACCTGATTCTATAAATGCTTATATCAGTCTGTGGAATGTCTGCATGAAAAATGAGCTGACAGACATGGCCATTCTTCAGCATAAGGAGGCGCTGAGGCTTTTAAGACCTGATTAAAAAATTAATACTCTCAAGAAAGCCTGTAGCCAAATATTAAGATGACATTGGAGTGGGAATCGAGCCAGGCCCAGATATCCACTATAATCTGGGCCTGGCCGGTGAAAAAGCAGAATTAATTAACGCAGCCGTCACCGAGTATAAGAAAACCTTTGACGACCAGTGCCCATAACTGCCCCTTTTTTTATAGCAAAAAGGGGCAGTTATAAATAGGCGTTAGGTTAATTATTCTTTGTAGTATGGCAAATAAAGCAGCCACCGGTCTGCGTATTATCGCCGGCAATCATGTCAGTGTAATCCCATCTCAAAAGGTCAGACCGATTAGACCCGTGTGCCCTGTGGCATGACAGACATGATACAATAGCGCCCTCAGCAGTCATAGGGTCGCCTGGCGTAACAATTTTGCCGGAATTGAATGGAACACAAGGTCTGGCAACGGGCGCCTCGAGACTGTACTCATGCATATTTTCTGGATTATAGAATTTGTACTCTTTTGTGGTATCATCTGGCAGAACAATATCAGTCGGGTGCCTTACCCACGGGGAAGTAGAACCGATGGTTTTGTGGAAGTCGCCGTGACATTCGGCACACGAGTAATTTATAGTGGTCTTGTCATCATAATTAGCGTTGCCATCTCTACCATAATACTCATTGTGAACTGAAGCAGTTTCTGCCCAGTTCCATTGAGAGTTTTCAAGACCTTTGATGCCACCCAGGAACCTGTAACTTCCGCCGACAGTACTCGGGCTAAATGCCCTGGTTGCCGTTGAATCGGTATTTGAGTGATGCGCACCCCTGATACCGGCATCATTAGTATCCTTAGAATGATCGCCATGACAGCCGTATTTTCCAGCGCATGTAAGCTGTGCTGACCAAGAAGCCTCGCCACCTGCAACCTGACCAAAATCACCTTCTGCGGTAGCGGCAGGGTCCCAGCCTGGAGGAGTAAGACCAATGA
>JAYEFR010000136.1:0-14697 GCA_034716155.1 Thermodesulfobacteriota bacterium | reverse complement strand
ATGATTTTGTTGTCAAGTAATAATTAATTTAAAAGTATTTAATTAGTGGCTACGCCTAAAACCTCTAAAACACCCCTAACCCCTCTCTATACCTCGCTTTACATGAAATATTGCTGCGGAACATCAGATGAAAACAAGGGGTCGAGGATTAGGGGCCAGTCTTCAGGGATGGCTATTTTTCTCATCCTAGGCATGTTTTCATCCTTGGTTGTGGCCAATAGGCCATACATCCTCCCCTGTCTTAAAAAATATTGTTTTCAAAAGCTATTAAATTTTGTTATATTAAAAACATATCAAAGAGTAAATTAAATTATATAAAAAGGAGGTTAAGGTTTATGGTATCAATTGAAAGTTCAAAAATTAACGGAATTCTGGAACGGGAAGAGTCGCGCTATGTAGCAGAACGACCAAAATCGCAGGCATTATTTGAGAGAGGGAAGAAGTCTCTCCTTGGGGGCGTCCCCATGACCTGGATGAATGTTTGGCCGGGGGCTTTTCCCATCTTTGTTAAGGAAGGGAAAGGGACCTATCTGACGGATGTGGATGGCCATCGCTATCTTGACCTGTGCCTTGGGGATACAGGATCGATGTTTGGATACTCGCAGACAGCGGTGTTCGAAGCAATAAAGGATCAGTTGCCCAAAGGTATGGCACACATGCTTCCCACGGAGGATTCTATCTGGGTCGGGGAAGAATTAAAGAGACGCTTCAAACTGCCATACTGGCAGATTGCGATGACAGCTACGGATGCCAACAGATTTGCAATCAAGGTGGCCCGCGAGGTAACAAGACGAAAGCTGGTACTGGTATATAATGGTTGCTACCATGGCAGTCTGGACGAAACATTGGTTGCTATCTTTGAGGGAATAACCATCAACAATCCTTATAACATGGGACCTCTCTTTGATAGCCCTGAACAAATGACGCGCGTAATCGAATTTAATGACATTGATGCATTAGAGAAGGCGTTGTCACCTCAAGATATAGCCTGTGTACTAGCAGAGCCAGCAATGACAGATGTAGGAATAATCCTTCCTGATCCAGGTTATCATGCAGCACTGAGGGATCTGACCCGGCGTTTTGGAACCATGCTGATTATTGATGAAACACATTGCCTCTGTGGTGGTCCAGCAGGGCTCACCGGTGAATGGGGTCTTGAGCCGGATATGTTAGTGCTTGGCAAGGCAATTGCGGCAGGATTTCCTGCGGCTGTTTTTGGCTTCAACCAGGAGATTGGCGACAAGCTCAATGCCCGCATACCATGGCAGAATTTCTTCGGCTTTGGAGGAACATTGTCCGGCAACGCAACAGCAGTAGCCGCGACAAAGGCAACACTCGAGCATGTCATAACCCAGTCGAATTATGACAAGATGATTCCCCTTGCTCAGCACCTAGCTGAAGGGATCGGGAAGATAATAAAGGATGCTGACCTCCCATGGTATGTTGCACGCCTCGGCTGCAGGGTAGAATTCCGCTTCCGAGCGACTCCTCCAAAGAATGGAGCAGAGGCCCTCGAAGAGGATGCCAGTAATGAAGTGGATTTATTGGTAGAGGGACTGACTGGGCCGCTTGAAAAACTGATTCATATATATTTAGCCAACCGCGGGATCTTACTCTCACCATATCATGACATGGCATTAATCTCGCCCGAAACCACATCTGATGATGCAGACTACTATATCAAGACACTTGCTGAATGCGTAAATGAGTTGATTGCTTAGTCTGATATGGATAAAACTTAACACAACACCTAATTCTTCACCGTGATCCGCCCGTCGGGTGTCATCTGCAGCAGATGGCACCCGACTCCTTTCCTCCTCGCTCATTACTAATATCTCTCCCTTCATCATGGAGACATTTTAGCATGGCAGTTATGGGGGACATATTAGCTTTGCTGACACATTTTTTATCCAAATCTTGACAAGATCCCCAACTTTATTCTACACTAGGCATTATCCTCAAGAACCACAAAACACAAGTAGAGGTGGATATTGATCAAGGTAAAAGATATTCATAAGTGGTTTGATGATTTTCATGTCCTTCAAGGCATTACAGAACACATCCATCCTGGTGAGGTTGTAGTGATCTGTGGTCCAAGTGGTTCAGGAAAGTCTACCTTTATAAGGTGTATAAATCGTCTTGAAGATTTTCAAAAAGGTAAGATATTTGTAGAAGGCAAGGATATAACCGGTCCAGATACTGATATTAATAAATTAAGGGCAGATATAGGAATAGTATTCCAGCAATTCAACCTATATCCTCACATCACTGTTTTAAAAAATGTTACACTGGCCCCAATAAAGGTAAAGAATATGCCTAAAAAAGAGGCGAATGAAATTGCCTAGTAATCAGAAGTTAGAATACATATGATAATCTAATCAGAGGCATTCTGTCTTCCGGCTCCTGGATTCCTTTTCATCCCTTCCGCCTTTAGCGGATGTGCCCGCCAGACCATGGGAATTTATAGAATGTTCCCATAACAAATCTTATCAGGATAAAGCCCCATACAGCTAACGCCGCTGCTATCATACGAGGCATAAGGACCCAAAAAAATGAGGCTCCTATGGCTACAAATAAAAGGGTGTCCTCAATTATGGCATGGTTAATGCCTAAAGACATATTAAGGCGCACAAGCGAATCCCTGTCCATATGTCAGGCTCTGGCCTCAGCAATAAGGAGACCAGATCCATATGCTAATCCAAACACAAGACCTGCCATCCACATAAAGGTGGCCTTTTGAGGAAGGCCATTTACAAACGTAAACGGACGCAAGGCAAAACTCACTGGTTCAAGCACCTTAAAGAAACGCATCACATCTATAAAGATGGTGACACTCAATATGATTAATATCACCTTTAGAATAAGCACAGAGGTGTCACCTGCCCATATAAGAAGCATCCCCTGCCAATGTTGCGCCTGAATTGTTGTTTGAACACCCCCAAGGTTACAGTGCTCTAATCTCAGACCTTCAGGGAGCAAAAATCTCAAACATAAGCCTATAGATACAGCCGCAATAATCCGGAATACTGTCATAAAGATACCTGAGACACCTGTCTTTGACTGAACAGCAGATTCTACCACAAGATTGTGACAGATCAACATCATCACTGCAATCATGTTGATACTCCATAGATCAAGGTGCATGGTCCCCATCACAGCTATACCTGCATATATGTTGATAAGTGCACCCACAATCAAGGCCATAGATGCCTCTGCTGGGAGGCCAAAGATCGACATGACAGGATCTAATATCCATGTGAGATATTCTAACCATCCAGAGGACTTAAACAATGTCATCCCAAATGATATCGGAATCATAATAACAAGGATCGACCATGCTGCTCTCAATCCCTTTAAAAGCCCTTGATATATTACGTCCCTCATCTCACACACTCGGAAAATATACCTGCATAACAGCAGCTATTTTCATACAAACTCTCTTGTCCTGGCGGACGCAACCGCTCCGTACACCAAAGGCGGAAAGGACGAAAATCTATTAGCCATGAGTGCTCTTCTGGTCCTGGACTTATACCTGTCAGTAGTTCATTGTCCGTTGTCCGTTATAAAACCTCCGGACAAGGATGATCACCTTCCAATATACCACTGACCACGGACAACTGACAATTATTTTGATACAAATATTTTTCAGTCAAGAAACCTCGCCCTGCCCTATGTTTGTCATTTGATCTGTCTTAGGGTGGGTAAACTTAAGCAACCCAATCCCTTAAAAGAAAGTGCCTATACTAAACTCCCAGCCACCGCTGGATTCATAATCCTTAGGGCTGATCACCTTGCCATATTCCAGCCTTAATGGTCCCATGGGTGTCACCCAACGAAAGCCTCCCCCATATGATTTCTTTAAGTAAGTAAGATCTATACTCTCATTATAGGCATTACCCGCATCAAAGAATACAAGGCCGGAAAGCCCCGGGACGCCCCCTATAGGAACGGTTATTTCTGTATTGAATATGACCATCCGCCTGCCCCCTACAACATTTCCTACATCATCCCTTGGCCCTACCTCACCATACTTAAAACCGCGAATCGAACTCAATCCACCAAGGCTAAATCTTTCATATAAAGGCACTTTATCACCTTCGGCGCCATTTATTGTCCCCCACCTCGCCTTTAACATTAAGGCTACCTTGTCTTTGTATATAGGGAAAAATTTGGCAGCCTTGGCTGTAGTCCTGGTAAAATGGTAATCTCCTCCCAAGCCTGCATATTCTATGGAGGCTGAAACATTTGAACCACGCGTGGGTCTGTAATAATCATTAGTGGTATCCCTGTACAGAGTATTGGTTATGCTGCTAGTTGTCCAGCCATCCTTTATATCCGGATCAAGGAGGTATTCATAGCTTGGATCAATGTCCTCTAACCTAGATACATCCTCATAGTCATATGAGATATAATGTCTTACTTCCTCAAACAGCGGATAGCTCACGTTGATACTGCCACCCTTTGAAGACTTTGTATAATAAAGCAACTCACGCTCTCGATCATACAATTTCACGCCTAAAGAGATCGGGTGATCAAAAAGCCATGGTTCTACAAACTCTATGCTATAGCTCTTCCTTTTCTTACCATATTCCATATTGAATTTTGTCTTAAGCCCAAGTCCCATCAGATTGTTTTCGCTCACATCCACTGTAGTCATGAGTTTATCTGCACTGGAGTATGCCACACCAAAGGACAGCGCCCCTGTGGGGTTTTCCTCCACTTCTATATCAAGATTGATCTTACCATCCTTTGAAGGTACAGGATCTATAGCCACCCTCGAAAAATATCCAAGACGGTTCAACTTATCCTTGCTACGCTTGATGGCAGTGGATGAAAACAGGTCTGTTTCCTGTAGCTTCAGTTCCCGCCTCACAACCTTGTCTCGGGTTTTTGTATTACCCCTGATATGAATCTCGTCTATGTGGACAGGGCTACCCTTTTTGATATCAAGCCTTAAATTTACAGTCGTATCCTCTACCTTTGTGACAGGTTTTATCCTGGCATAGGCATAACCTTTATCCATATAGATATCACGAATACGTTCAAGGCCGAGATGGATCTCGCTTTTGCTCATCACTGCCCCAAGCGAGAGGCCAAAAATCTTTATGAGCTCCTCTTTGGGTCTTATAAGATCCCCTGTTATATCTATGCCCCCTACATGATATAGCAGGCCTTCTTCTACAGGTATAGTAATGTATATACCATCTTTCTCTCTTATGTCCACCTGAGGCCTGCCCACTTTAGCATCAAGATAACCTTGATCCCCATAATACTGCTCCACCCTCAAAAGATCGGTATCAATGTCTGAATCTATATAGGAGCCTGCATGAGAAAACAGACCAAGGGGCCATCTTGTCTTTGTCTTCATTATCTTTCTTAGTTTTCTTGATGATACATGCTTATTACCGTCAAATAATACCTTTTTTACAAATAATCTCTTGTTTTCATCTACATGAAAGGTAAGAACAATCCCCCCTTCGATTTCTTCTTTTGATGAGGTTACATCTACATTATAGTAACCCTTTTCTCTATAGAGACCCTTTATCCGGTCAATACTGGTCTTTAATATCCTTGTATTAAGGATATTAAAACGCTTTAGTCCCACAGAATCGAGTATCTTTTCATCATTTATCTTTTTGTTCCCCTCGACCTTTACCTCCATTATCACAGGATACTCTTTCACGTTAAATATCAATGTGTCATCCTCAAAGGATGCATCACAGCTTTCAAAATACCCCATGGAATATATATTTTCTATATCGTGCCTTATGACAGATTTATGTAAGATATCACCTTTAGTAGATAGGAGTCTGAAAAGTATGGCATCGGTTGATATACGCTTAGTACCTTTTATTACTATCTCATGAACAACACACACTCCCCTTAATCTCAGATACCCGTCAACTGCATCTTTAATGCTGGCAGCACTATAAGATATGCCGGCATTATCCATAACATGAAATACTGATCCTTCCTTGTTGTATGTAAGCTGAAGAGGTGCATCCTCGGAAATATCAACGCATGGTATATCTGATACTATATCGTTGAGCTTGGTATCTATAACCGAGATTTCCAGATCATCAGCCAGGGTAACTGCAGATAAAGATAATAAACATATAAAGACCAGAACAAATTTAAATGCTAAATGGTTCAAGATGTCTCTCCTTTAATATCATTACCTTGTCCATAATCGTTGCAAGCACTGGATTATGAGTAACAACAACCATTGTAATATCCATAGACCTTTTCATCTCAGAAAGAAGGCCTATCATCTTTTCCCCGGTTCCAGGATCAAGATCCCCTGTAGGTTCATCTGCTAATAACACCTCTGGAGACATCATAAGCGCCCTTGCAAGGGCAACCCTTTGTTGTTCACCACCGGATAGTTCACCCGGCCTGTGCGCTATACGATCTTTAAGCCCTACCCTCTCTAGTAAAGATACAGCCCTTTGTCTTAAGTCCTCTTCATCCTTAAAGGATATCAGAGCAGGTATCATGACATTCTCTACGGCGGTAAACTCTGGGAGCAGAAAGTGAAACTGAAAGACAAAACCTATTGTAAGATTCCTGAATATGGCAAGCTCACCCTCCCCCATGGTGGTTATGTCTCGGCCGGCATAGCAGATACTCCCGGTCTGCGGCCTGTCCAGTCCACCAAGGAGATTGAGTAAAGTACTCTTGCCACTACCTGAAGGTCCGGTTATAGCAATGCACTCCCCCTTGCGCACATCTAAATCTATGCCGGAGAGCACATCTATTACATCAGAACCCCTAATAAAAGACTTGTGCATGCCCCTTACACTGATAAGCACATCATCCTTCATATCGCATCACCTCTACAGGGTCCTGCTTTGCTGCCTGTCTGGCAGGGTATAGCGCTGCAAGAAATGATAGGCCAAGAGATGCAAGTGCTATAAGAAGTACATCCAAAAATTCTACCTTTGTGGGCAGACCTGTTATATAATAAACATCCTTGGGCATGACCTCTATATGAAGGATGGCCTCAATTACAGATACTACCGGATTGAGGTTGTAGGCCAGAGTAAGACCAAGTATCAAACCCAGCACTGTACCACTTATTCCTATAAATAACCCATGGAACATAAATATCCCTAATATTTGTTTATATGTAGCTCCCATGGATTTTAGTATGGCGATATCCTTCCTTTTCTCCATCACCATCATGATGAGCGTACTTATGATATTGAATGCCGCTACAAGGATAATAAACAAAAGGATAATAAACATCACTGTCTTCTCCAGCCTTAACGCAGAGAACAGAGACCTATTCATATCCCTCCATGTCTTTGCCCAATAGCCGGGGCCTAATGCCTTGATAAGCCTTTCAGCAATGTGTTCTGCCTTGTAGATATCTTTTATCTTAATCTCGATACCTGATGTATTATCTTGTATAAAAAGCCGCTTTGCTGCATTTAATGATATGTACACCATATTGGAATCATACTCATACATACCTGTAGAAAACAGGCCCTTCACAACAAACCCCATGGACTTTGGGATCATGCCCAGCGGTGTAATAATGCCGGCAGGGGATATGATATTTATACTATCACCTACAAATATACCTATCTGGCCTGCGAGTTCAGAGCCCACAAGCACTCCTGAATCTCCCAATGCCCCGAACGAGCCATCTACGATAATATCCTTAATGCGGATTACATTGGGTGCCCTCAAGGGATCTATCCCCCTCACTACGACCCCGCGAACACCACCTGAGGCCGAAATCATCCCCTGAGATAGCACAAACGGTGCTGCGCCAATTACCTCGGGATCACCTTCCACATCTGCTATAACCTTATCAGGGTTGGCTATCCCCCCCATATAATGAGAGACGATAATATGAGACTGTGTCCCCAAGATCTTGGTCTTGATATCCTCCTGAAAGCCATTCATCACCGCAAGGACTACAATAAGGGCCATTACACCTATAGCAATCCCGAATACAGCAAGCCCCGAGGTGAAACTAATAAACTTAAGGGTCTTTTTTGCCTTCAGGTATCTCCTGGCAACAAATAGCTCGAATTTCAGCACACATCTCCTTTACGAAGAACAGGAAAAAGTATTACATCCCTTATAGACGGACTATCCGTGAGCAACATCACTAATCTATCTATACCAATTCCCTCACCTGCAGTAGGTGGCATACCGTATTCTAAGGCCCTTACAAAGTCCTCATCTATCTCAGAAGGGCCATCCTTTTGTTTCATCTGATTAAGGAAACGTCTCCTTTGATCAATAGGGTCATTCAACTCACTGAAGGCATTCGCAATCTCTTTGCCTGCAATGTAAAGCTCAAAACGATCTGCAATGGCTGGGTCATCATCACTCCTCCTGGATAGAGGTGATATATCTACAGGATATTCTGTAATAAATACTGGCCCTTCAAGCCTGGGCTCTGTAGTCTCATCAAATATCAGCATCTCTATCTCACCGGGAGATTCATTTCCTTCCAAGTCTATGCCCCTTTTTCTGCAAAAATCCGTTGCACTCTTCTTATCATCCAACACATCTTTCGGTACACCCCCTATCTTCACTATAGCATCCTTGAAGGTATATCTCTTCCATGGGGGGCTCAAATCTATCTTGACACCTTGATACTCAATAACCTCTCCCCCCAAAATATCTCTTGTTATAGAGGATATCATATTCTCAGTAAAGTTCATAAGATCAGAAAAATCCGCATAGGCCATGTAAAACTCCATCATGGTAAACTCCGGATTATGTTTGGTAGATATACCCTCATTCCTGAAATTCCTGTTTAACTCATAGACCTTCTCAAAACCTCCGACTATCAGCCGCTTTAGATATAGTTCAGGTGCAATCCTTAAATAAAGGTCCATACCAAGCGCATTGTGATGTGTGATGAAAGGTTTTGCTGTAGCCCCCCCTGGGATGGGATGCATCATTGGTGTCTCTATCTCTATGAAACCCTTTTCATCCATGTATGAACGAAACCGCCGTATAATCCTGTTTCTTATAAGGAAGGTCTCTTTCACCTTAGGGGATACGATCAAATCAACGTATCTTTGTCGATACCTGGTTTCAATGTCCCTCAAACCATGCCACTTTTCAGGAAGGGGCCTAAACGACTTTGTAAGTAACTCAAATCCATCAACGTATAAGGTGAGCTCGCCGGTACGGGTCTTTACCGGACTACCCCAGAGTCCTATAATATCACCTATATCAAGCCTCTTAAACAATTCATAGGGGGAATCGCCAAGCCTTTTCTTCTCAAAGAAGGCCTGAAGCCTGCCTGTAAAATCCTGAAAATGGATAAAGGAGGCCTTTCCAAACGTGCGTATTGCCATAATGCGCCCTGCCATATAATGGGTAGTGGATATATCAGAAAAATTTTCGTTACCCATTTCCTTATACAGCTTTATAAAACGTGAAATATCCGTATCCTTCCTATACCCATTAGGGAAACGGGCTACATCCAGATCCTTTTTCAACATCTCAAATTTTTCTATACGCTGCCTTATAAGACGATTGGTTTCATCCAAACTATGCCTCCTCAATTTTTGGAAATTGTTGGCCATATATAGAAGATTTCACAGATCGAGTCAACAAAGGTAATTACATCTTTTTATATCCTTATCTTTTTATCTTCGTTCCCACCCCAAACCATGCCTTTATGAAACGCAATTTACCTACAATATTATAATTGACCAAAGGTCTTATGTTTGTGATATATAACAACTTAAAGGAGGAACTTATCATGAAACTCTCTGGAGATGAAAGATTGTTTTTGCTTGAACTTGCGAGAAAGACCATTCAAGCCATAATTAAAGGTAAATCTCTAGAAGAACTCGTTATTGATGAGGACCAACTCTCTCCAACATTACTGCAAAAGGCCGGGGTATTTGTCACCCTGCATAAAGATCATGATTTAAGGGGTTGTATCGGCTATATATTGCCCATGCTCCCCTTATGGCAGGCAGTGATGGAAAATGCACGCAACGCTGCATTCAGAGACCCACGGTTCTCTCCCTTAAGTCCTGATGAACTCGAAAAGGTTGAGATTGAAGTATCCGTACTTACCGAACCGGAATCCATAAATGGTATATCAGAATTTCGCGTCGGCATAGATGGGATCATCTTAGAAAAAGGCCCCTATCAAGCAGTCTTTTTACCTCAGGTCGCACCTGAACAGGGTTGGGACAGTGAAGCTACACTCAGGCAACTGAGTATGAAAGCAGGTCTAAATCCTGATGGATGGAAGACCGGTGCAACATTTAAAACATTTCAGGCAATAGTATTTAGTGAAAAACTATCTTGACTAACCCCTATAGCCTTTTCGGACACAACGAAAGATGAAAAAGTATCCAGGAGCCAGAAGCCAGAATGCTTCCGATTGGATTATTACGTGTATCCTAACTTCTGAATTCCGACTCCTGACTTCTTTTTCATATAAACCAGCATGAGCGCTTCGCTCTCACAACCAAGGATGAAAATGCTTTCGGGATGGACAGATTTTCCCTTTGTTCCCCGTAATTCCCCCTTTGAAGGGGGTCAGGGGGATGTTGATGTAAGGCATATTTCCCTTAAGCGGGCCGATGAGGGCAAAAGGCCCTTACATTTTCCATAAAACTATTTTTTATCTTTTGTCTTTTTGCCTCTCGATTGGTTCAAGATTACTCATGATTTAAAAAACCTCTTAAAAATCAGTTGAATCTAGTGACAATCGTGAAGCTAGAACTGTTACCTATGTCCTGACCTGTTCAATGTTCAACTTAATCACCCAACACTCAAAACCCAAAACCCAACACCTCTTTCACTATTTACTGTTCCATGCAACCCTGATGAAATCATTGTAATATAAGCTTGTATGTGGTAATTTAACGTAAGTTTCGTTGGATATAGTACATCTCCGATTATGTATCCCATAAAAAGGAGGCTGTAGATGACCAACAATAACGATGATAGCTTTGAGTTTACTCTACCATCAAAGATGCCATGTAGCCCTGGACCGAAGAGATTTCACAAATCCACATCCGAGACTAAGACCTATACTACAACGAGAACCCAAAAATCATTGCTTTCTATCCCGATACAATGGCTGTGCTTGGAAAGCCGTATACCATTTACCATATATGCACGGCCTTCGATAGACAAAATGCCTGCTATTATAGATTATAACAGAATATATACACACAGGTATAAAAGTAAGCTCGTAAAAGCAGGCATTGATAAGTGCTATATAAAAAAAGAATCTGTTCCGGAACTACTCTACTATGTAGACAACAATATTGAAACCATCCTCTCTAATAAAGACATCCCTCCCAAGGATAAGACCAACCTATTTTATTACACCGCGCTTAGACGAACAAAGAGAGCATTTGAAAGACCAGGAAGAGAATCTTTTCTAAGGATCAGGGAAATTATAGCCATCACGTTAGAAGACATCCTGGAAGATAAGGAAACTATAAATCCTCTATTTACACTTATGCAACATAATCACAGGAGCCTGTGTAAACCTCCCATTTACACCTTCACACATTCCTTAAACGTAGGGATATTGGCCACATTTTTTGTAAAAAGATTATTAAATGGGATAGATAGAAATAATCTGGAGATGATTGGTCTCGGCTTCCTTTTGCATGATATAGGGATGTTAAAGGTGCCTGGGCGGATTATAAATAAGAAGGCAAGCCTAAATAAAAGCGATAGTGCGGTTATAAAACAACATCCCCAATGGGGCTATGATGTTATGAACAGGGTGGGCAATATTCCCCCAGAGGTGGCCTATATAATTATGGAACATCACGAAAGACTAGATGGGAAAGGATACCCATTTCAATTAAAGGGAGAGAGCATCCATCTGCTCGCCAGGATGTGTGCTATAATGGATACCTTTGATGCCCTTATCTCAGAAAGGATCCATAAAAGGGCAGTCTCGATTGTCGAAGCCCTAAAAATAATCCAGGAAAGAGTCCCTTATAAATATGACAGGGATCTTTTTTCATCACTGATCATCTTGCTTTTGGAGACCGGATTAATAAGGGCATAACCCTCATGCCTACACGATGGACCTTTCACCAAAGGCGGAAACAATAAAAAATATAGCTGGCCATGAGTAATTTTTTGGCGCTGTTCTTCTCTCTGTCAGTAGTCAGTAGCTTATTTGTCCGTTGTGAAACTTCTAGATAAAATGACCACCTTCCAATATACCAAAAACTACTAACCACGGACGACTATTCTCATACAATGCCTTTGACATCTGAATAATTACTCACTATTCACTACTCGCTTGATAAGTGTATATCCGCAAGGGACGAAACAACAACATCTGTGTACTCGGTGAGTACATCCACGGGAACCACCCCGCAAACCCCTACAGTAAGCCCCACACCTGCATTTTTCCCCATAAGGGCATCTACTATAGTATCTCCTACCATGAGACAACGGTCCGGACTTATGTCAAGTTTATCACAAATCTTATATATCATATCCGGATCCGGCTTAGCCCTATTCACACTATCAGCCCCTATTATCAGGTCTATATACTCAGAGGCTCCAATTGTCTGCATATCGCTGGCAGCATCCTTTGCAGTATCATTAGTGGCTATTGCAATTAAAAGGCCTTTTTCCTTCAATTCCTTCAAGAGCTCTATACTGCCATCTGCAGATTTTACGCTTTGTCTCCTTACATCTCCTGTAAAGACCTCTATCCCGGCTTGCCTTACAATATCTTTTGCCTTATCCCATCTTATCCCCTCACAATAGAGGGAATCGACAAGGAGGGCATCGCATTCTGCAAATGTTCCCATTGCTATTGGACCATATCCGTCTATCTCCGAAGAATCTATGCGTACCCCTAATGCCCTCTCAATCCTCTCTCTCAACCCTTCATGCATCTGCACCCTTTTCCCCAGAGCCATAAAAAGTTCGCGTATGATCGCTACCCATGTCTCCTTAAAATCAAGAAGCGTCCCATCCTTATCAAAGATAACCAGATCGATATCATAAATCTTATTAGATATATATATTTCACCCAAATTACTCACCTCGAAAAATTCTTAAGAGTCTCGCCTTCTTACCATAGAATTCCTTAACGTACTATATTTTTCAATGGAAAAATGGTGATATCTATAATAAAAAGACCCCTATGAAAAAAATTGCAATTATATTGACCATATTATTCACTGTCTTTGGTTGCAGTGAGAATGAACAGGATACTTGCTTTACAAACAAGCAATTGCCTATACATCCGGGAACTATAAAACTTGGGATATATCTGCCAATGACCGGTCCCCTTGCGGATTACGGCAAGAGACAGTGGGATGGAATTTGTGTGGCGCACAAGATAAAACCCACTGTAAAAGACAAAACCATAGACTTAATCTTAAGGGATACTAAAGGCGAGAAAGAAGAGAGTGCAAAGGTTGTTTCTGAGTTAATTGCAAAATATGGAGTTTCCGGTATTATTGGCGGTGCTACAAAAGATGAGGCACTAGGGGCTAAAAACGTTGCAGAGGCGGCCAGAATACCCATGGTCATATCTACGGCTACAGACCCTACTATTATCAAAGATTCAAGATATATCTGGCGTGTGTGCTTTACAGATATAGATCAAACCAAGATAGCTGCAAAATTTGCTATAGAAGAACTCCACGCCAAAACAGCTGCACTTATAATCGATGAATGTCAAGAATACAGCGTAAAACTTGCAAGCTGTTTTTCAGCAGAGTTTATCAAACGTGGAGGCAAAATAGTAGACGATGTATATATTAAAACAGGGGATTCGGAATTTAGCGCTCAGATGGCCTCTATAAAGCAAAACCTCCCGGATATCATTTATTGCCCCAATTACTACAGGGAAGATGCCCTGATAATCAAGTGTGCAAGAAAACATCATATTAAAACCCCCTTTATTGTATCTCACATTATCCAAGAAAAGAAATTTTTAGACATGGGAGGAAAGGCATTAAAAGATGTTTATCTTATAACACATTTCCATAGAGATGCTATTTGCTGCCCTCTGGGTAAGAGTTTTATTAAACTATATGAGGAAAACACAGGAAGACGCACAGACAGTCCCAGTGTCCTGGCCGCAGATGCCTATTTTACGCTCATAGATGCCCTTGATGCCTCGCCGACCTTAAAGGCCCAAAATATAAAGGATGCACTAAAATCTATAAAGGATAGAGATTATATCTCTGGTAAGATTACAATAAAGACATCCGGAGACCCAATAAGAGCTATAATTATAGGCAGTCCCACCCACTTGTGGCAGACTAAACTCAAATTTGTTACTTCATTCATGTCCAAAGGGTGAAAAATACATTCAATGGTATGAACCCTAGAGCAAGCTTTTGACTCTTATCCGCAGCAAGAAATCAAGGAATCAAACCCAGGCCTTCTTGTCCGCCATAGCGGACGCGAAGGCGGATTCACTAAATTGGTTAGATTCTGGAACTTATATCCGGATCTAGCAGCTTAGAGGCGACATCTGCCAGATTAGGCTTGTAGACACCCGTCTCTATAGCTTCCTGGACCTTAGCAACCTTATCCATACGGATATCTGGAGCAGAATTTACTGCCTCCCTTATCTCGTTGAACAGCTTGGCATCAGTAGATATGTCCACCCTGTCCGTCATCGAGGTTCGTTTGGGTTGTTGTATGTTTGAAGCACGAGTTACCTCATTCAAACGAGAGGTATCCTGTGCTGCATTT
>JAYEFR010000135.1:0-2888 GCA_034716155.1 Thermodesulfobacteriota bacterium | reverse complement strand
TTTTCCCTCCAGTTGTAAGGGATCTGATATCTCTAATACCCTCGCTAGTGGCACTGGGAGAGCCATCAGTAGGAGTTTATGGTCATCCTGTATGTTCAGAGGATGAGTACGCAACCCTGAAAAAGTACATCTCAAGACCACAGGGTTCAGCCCTGCGACGTCTCCCTGATAGGGTTTCTCTTGAAACACTCATCGTCATTCCGATCCCTTATATGGCCGGCCCCTACACCTGTGCATTCTATATTGTAGGTATACCCAGAAAGGGAGAGTCCTATAAGAAGATCAAAAAAAAGTTTAAGGCTATTGAGGTATTTATGAAGGATCATGGACTTGTTGTAGCATTTTATCTACAAGAACCACCGCTGGCTCAACTTTTAGTATACGAGATAATGAGAGTAGGTATTATGCTGGCCGGCAAGCATCCAGTAGTAGATATAGATGAAGTAAGTGAGGCAAGTATCTGGATAGGGGAGATCCCTGGTATCATAAAAGATCCCAGTGTGTTACCTCCATTAGGATGGAATCCGTTTAAATATTTCCTGGATAGAGAAGTGGTTAAATATATAACACTGGGTGATTATCCAGCACCGTTGTCACATATAGTCAATATAAATCCTTTCCTGCTTCCATATATGCATATTTTAGACAGATATGAGGAAGACATGGAAATAGAACAAATAGAGAAGATAAGAACCAGTTTATCTTTTCTTTTTTCCTCATTTGGGCCTACAGTGGATGTGATGAAAGAGATGATCCATGTGTGGAACCGGGATGAACACAAACATGAGGGCCTTTCAGATTTATCATATACTGATGCCATTGCATTGAGAAAATGGCTGGTTCCATTAGAGGATGAGGAGTTGCCAACTTTTTCGTGGCCCCCTATAGGTGAATGGTCCTTATCCATTGCTGAACTCAGTCAGGGTAGATCTATGTGGCATATAGCTACCCGTCGCAGGCTATTTAGCCATAGATATCTATGGGTTGTCTTGGTCTGGGGGGCAATGACCGGCTTGATAGGAAAAGATACCAAGATAAAAGTACCTCATCACATAAGGCTTAAGCCTAATATAAATCAGGTACTTTCAGGCGTGCTGGAGGCTGTATCAGATGGTGTTACCCTACTTATATCTAAAGATCAATTGCAGGGTTTCATAAGAATAAAGGATAAAAGATTCTTCTTTTCTGATTCGCCTTTTGAAATCCTGGCTAAAGGCAAAAAATATGCGGTGGATCTGGAACAGGAAGTAAGGGAAAAGGTAAAACTTGACGATACAGGCTTAGACGCATTTATTAGAAAGGCCGGCAGGCGAGGAAAATAAAGTGGCAGTACCTATAGACATAAAGATGTTGATCGTTGGATCTGATTACATATATCGAAAAGGTATCAAAGATATGCTTAATATCTTAGAATTTAAGAACATAGAAGAAGCTGCAGATGGACCAAATGCATGGGAGATCCTAAACAGGGTCAAATCTGATATTGTTATATCTCAGTGGGATATGCCGGAGATGAGTGGGATTTCGTTCCTTAAACTCATAAGAAGAGATACGGAGTTTTCTGACACCCCGGTTATATTAAGGGCATCTCAGATAACAAAATTAGATGTGATAAAGGCAGGTGAAGCAGGAGCAAGCACGATATTAGTAGATCCTGTTACTATTGAAAAGTTAGAGGATAAGATCAATTATATACTGGAATTTGAGATGAACCCCTCAACAAAGCAGGCTAAAACCTATATGGCCAGGGGTGATCAATACATGCACGAGAATCGTTTTGAGGATGCTCTAAGAGAATACAAAAAGATATTGGATATACTTGAGTCAGCAGAAGTATACTATAATATAGGATATATAAAGACAGCTCAGGGAGAATATGATGAGGCACTTGCTGCATTCAGAAAGGCTACTCAGATAAATCAAATGTTTGCCAAGGCCTATACGGCAATGGCAGCAGTATTTCTCAAGATGGACGATAAAAAACAGGCAGAAGCCTATCTCCAGAAGGCTGGGGATATATATATGGAAAGAGAGATGCATGAAAATGCTGAGAATATATTTAATGAAATACTCAAGATAAATCCTGATACAATAAATGTATATAACAGCCTTGGAATTCTGTACAGGAAGCAAGATAGATATAAAGATGCACTCGTCCAATACCAAAAGGCAGCCAAGATTGCCCCTGATGATGAGAACATACACTTTAACATGGGCAGGGTCTATTTGGAGTTAAACAATCCTGATATGGCAAAAAATTGTTTCAAGAAGGCCCTTATGATAAATCCACGCCTTGATATGGCCCGCGGTATGCTGAAGGCCATAGAACCTGGTTCTAATCAGTAGGCGCATCATCTAACCTGCGGAGACAAACTTTAATATTTGAACAAAAGGGAGTCTCACTCATACCTTTTTAGTTGGAACACCTTTTTATCTTGAGTGGAGATGATGTGGTAAAATTTATTTTGGGGGATGTATATGTAGGGGACATCTTCCTCGCGTCTGTAAAGGAAATGTGCCAGGATCATCCTGTTGAGCCCGCGATGGCCGATGATCATGATGTTGTCTGAGTTTCCATTTAAATAAAAGGCCTTTTTAATCCCGCTTTTAACCCGTTCTCTCATGGTTATATACCCTTCGCCTTGTGGATATATGTAATTATATTTATCTGCTTTACGTGCAAGATAGATCTCTGGCATTTTCTCCCTTATTTCCTGGTAGGTCATAGAGTCACATATACCGCCATCGATCTCATTAAACTCTTTGAGTGGGATTATAGTACAATCCTGCTGAAGTTTTTTTATGGGTTCGGCTGTTTGAACAGTCCTCTTTGTCTGAGAGGTGAAGATAAAAGATAACTTTTTATTCTTAAAGAATCGGGCCAGGGC
>JAYEFR010000134.1:0-2929 GCA_034716155.1 Thermodesulfobacteriota bacterium | reverse complement strand
TCTGATATCGGATTTAGGGTATGTGAGACCGCTATACAGGTGTATGGAGGCTATGGCTATTGTTCTGAATACCCTGTTGGGCAGTTTTTGCGCGATGAAAAGATTGCATCCATCTACGAAGGCACTAATGGTATACAGGCCCTTGACCTGATAGGCCGCAAGCTTGGGATGAAAAAGGGCGCCTATTTCATGAATTTGCTTGGCGAGATGAATGCCACTATTGCCAGATACAAGGATAACCCGGGGCTAAGTGATCTTGCAGGCGATGTTCAAGGTGCGGTAAATACCCTTGCTGACATCGGACTCTTCTTTGCCAAGTGCGGAAAGGAGGGCAAGTTCCTTGTACCTGTTGGTCATGCGTATCCGTTTCTTATGATGATGGGTAAGATAATATCCGGATGGTTCCTGCTCTGGGGGGCTGGTGTTGCAAAGGGAAAACTAGATGCCTTGAGCAAGGAAAAGGGAGTGGCCCCCTCTGACCAGGCAAAGTGGGCAGTGTTCATAAAGAATAACAAGGACGCTGCCTTCTACGAAGGCAAGATCGCAAGCGCAAGATATTTCATTAAAAACGTGCTCCCTGAAGTGGACGCAGCTGCAAGGGCTATAAAGAGTGAAGATTTGTCCATCGTGGAGATTGCTGAAGAGAGTTTTGCATCGTAGATCCATGAGTTGGCAGATTGTTGCCTGAATGATTAAAGAGTGACACGTGAGGATTGCTAATGGAGATCCGTAATGCCGATTTATGAGTTTTACTGTCGGAAATGCAATACGATCTACAGCTTCTTTTCCAGATCTGTTAATACAAAGAAGATTCCCAATTGCCCGAGGTGTAAAGATGTCGGATTGCAACGCAAGATCTCTGTGTTCGCCACAATTTCCAGCAGAAAAGACCAAGGATCCGCTGATAACGATATGCCTCCCATTGACGAGGCAAAGATGGAAAAGGCGATGCCTATGCTGGCCGGCGAATCGGGCAAGATAAATGAAGATGACCCCCGTCAGGCAGCCATGCTGATGAGAAGGTTATCTGATGCGACAGGACTTACTATGGGGCCGGGCATGGAAGAAGCCTTAAGCCGTATGGAACGTGGAGAAGACCCTGATAATATCGAAGCAGAGATGGGCGACGTGCCGGCACAGGAAGAACCTTTCATTCTGGAATCAAAGGGGAAAAGGAGAAGGAAAAAATCCGGGCCAAGGGTGGATGAGACCCTTTATGATCTCTAGCGCCCGAAACAATGCCCGGTCTTTGTTTTTGCCTTGGATAATTAAGATACCAATAAAAGGCAAGAGTCCCCTCTGCCGGAGCTTGGCCCCTTGACTGACATGGAAGAATAATGAGAAAACATTATGAATACATGAAGATAAGGAGATCATTATGACACGATTGGGACGGCTGGAAGGTAAGGTTGCCATTATCACCGGCGCAGCCAGCGGGATAGGCAGGGCAACCGCCATACTTTTTGCCCGTGAAGGGGCAAGGCTCGCCTTAGGCGATATGAATGAAGATGCGCTTAAGGAAGTGGTATCGTTCATTACAAAACAAGGGTTTCAAGCAATCATGAAAAAGACTGACGTGGCCAACGAGGAAGAGGTAAAGGAACTTATCGATATAACCATTGAGACCTATTCCCAGGTGGATATTGTTTGCAATAATGCCGGTGTCGTAGGGGATATCTCAACAATTGATGCCCAGAATGCGGCTGTCTGGCATGGTGTCCTGGATGTCAATCTCATGGGGGCAGTATATGTGACCAAGCATATCGCCCCACACATGCAGGAGAGAAGATGTGGTTCTATCGTGAATATAGCCTCTGTAGCCGGTATCCGATCAGGCGCAGGGGGTAATGCATACAGTGCCAGCAAGGCCGCGCTGATTAACTTCACTCAGACCTCTGCCTGCGACTTGGGAGAATTCAATGTCAGGGTGAATGCGGTCTGCCCGGGCCTCATTGAGACTGGAATGACCAAACTTGTGTTTGACTATGCCAGACAGAAGGGTAAAGAAGAAAAATTAGGATCACGGTGTGAATTGAGGAGATACGGAAACCCCGAAGAGGTTGCCATGGCCATCCTTTTTCTGGCAAGTGATGAGGCCGGTTATATCACCGGCCAGGCTTTGCCTGTTGACGGGGGCAATACTGCCTCGCTCAATCTCCCGGGGATGAAATTTTGACAGGGGCACGAGTCAGGTCTATACTATTGAAAAAACCCTGAATATCAAATAGTTATGTAACGTAAATACTAAGGTGGATAGGCTAAAGGCTGAAGGGTTTTAAGAAAAGAATTTGCAAAACCCAACAATAGCACAGCCATTCAAGTATAATATTCTCCAAATACGGCCTTTGCCGCCCAGGGGATATCAATATCCTTTAGGCTAACAACCTGAGCAGTTATTATGCAACGAAATACCTGTCTCAAATACTAGGGGTGATACTGTTGGAGTTAAGCTTCACTGGGGGAAAGGATGTTGCGTAACCTTTCCTATAAGGGTATAATGATACTAAGAAAACAATCTGGAAGAAAGGGCAAGGGATGTAGTAATGACAACCACTGCTGCAAAAAAGCTTAGTTCAAGGGATCATTAGGACCTGTTGCTCACAGCAGTGGTTGAACTCAAGAATGGCGGAAAGGCCGGTTTTAGAGGGTGGAATGTCAGGTAAGTATAAACCACTGGAAGATTTTATGAAGAAGACACCCAGACATGTTACAAACACAACTTTGAGCTTAGAGCAGATTGAGTTGATTATTGGTACAGGGCTACCCCGATCTGCTTATAGATATCGCCAATGGTGGGCAAATCAAAAGAAGAATGCTAAAAGACCCCATGCAAAGGCGTGGATGGGTGCAGGGTTCAAGGTTGATAAGGTGAATTTTCCCGGTGGGTTTGTCAAATTTACAAGGACGTTAGGTCTTTTTGGTCTAACCA
>JAYEFR010000133.1:0-14982 GCA_034716155.1 Thermodesulfobacteriota bacterium | reverse complement strand
CGAGGAGAGGCCAGATATAAAGATATTGGTAAATAGTGCTGGCTATGGACTTATAGAGCCGTTTATAGAGTCTTCTTTGGATGTTATCATGGATATGATAGATTTGAACGTAAAGGCCTTGGTGGAGCTTACCCATGTCTGTATTCCATATATGCATAGCGAAGCTTCAATCATCCAGATTGGATCAGTTTCTGGATTTATGCCAGAACCTAATGGAGCTGTTTATGCGGCAACAAAAGCATTTGTTTTGAGTTTCTCAAATGCACTTTATCAGGAAGTGAGAAACCAGGGTATACATGTTGTCACGGTATGCCCTGGTCCTGTGGAAACCATGTTTTTGAAAGTGGCATCTAGTGGAAGGATGGAGACCCCGAAGTCTGCAGCTAAGGCAGAAAATGTGGTAAGACTGGCGCTCAAGGATGCGAAAAAGGGCAAACTCAACTCAACGTATGGTTTCATCCCAAGGGTAAATGTGCTGCTTTCTAAGATTTTAAGTAGAAGATTGTTGTTAAAGATGTTAAAATAGTGGTTCTTTTTCGTTGTCTATAATAAATCTACTGATAGCAGGAGAGCAATTTGAATAAGGCATGGATCAGGTTCTCAGATAATAGAGATATTTCTATTCGCATGTTTTGTTTCCCGTATGCTGGTGGCGGTGCACAGATCTTTCAGCCATTGGGTAAGATGGTACCCCGAGGGGTAGATGTATTTGCACTGGAATTACCCGGGCGGGGGAGGCGTTTTAGGGATCGATTGTTGGGTGATATGGATTCAATCGTCAATGATGCCATGAATGGGATTCTTCCTCTATTGGGTAATGACTTTATCTTTTTTGGTCATTCTCTGGGGGGGCTTATTGCCTTTGAATTGGTTAGAAAACTTCGGCGCAAGCGGTTTTCTCTGCCGCGGCACTTGTTCGTATCTGGTGTGGTTGCACCCCAGATACCTAATAATGAGCCCCCTGTATACAATCTACCCCATGATGCATTTGTTAAGAAGTTAGGAAAGATGGGAGGAACACCCCCTGAGGTATTTGATAATGAGGAATTACTGGAACTTATGATACCCATGCTTAGAAGTGATTTTCAGGTTTATGAAACATACAAGTATGTTTCAGAAACACCTCTGGAATGCCCGATTACCGTATTTGGAGGGGCCAGGGATAAAATAGTAAAGCCAAAGTATATTAAAGAGTGGTCGAGACAAACAAGTATTTTATTTTCACACCATATCCTAAACAGCGGGCATTTTTTTATACATACACATCTTAGTGATATATTAGATGTTATAACCAGGACCATAACTTTGGAAAGGTCATGGTAAATTCCCCGTTTCCAAAATATGTCGGCTTTGCTGTAAAGACGATGGATGGCTTAGATGATTATTTGCTATCATCCGAAGAGTTGAAGATTATAAGCCCAAGGGCAGTGGAAAAGAGAAAGACAGAGTTTATTCTTGGAAGGGCTGCCTGCAATAGCGCATTGAGAGATGTAGGTCTTACTCCTCCTCCGCCTGTGCTGAAGGGGAGATCAGGTGAGCCTATATGGCCTGAAGGATATGTTGGTACTATCACTCATACCGGGGATATTGCCATGTGCGCTGTATGTCATAAGACCAGGGCGGATGGGATCGGGATGGATATAGAAAAGATTGAGGGTGACATATCTCCTGATGTATATAATATTGTTTGTATTGGCCGGGAGCTTGAGTGGGTGTTAGAAAATCAGTCGCAAAGCATAACAAGATTCAAACAGATATTTTCTGCAAAGGAAGCCGCATTCAAGGCGTTTTCTCCCCATGCACCGGAATTTGTGGATTTCAAGGATGCCATTTTGAGATGGGATGATGAGGAAGACCACTTTTTTGGCGAACTCTTAAGGCCGGTGGGAGATGCGTACCCTAAAGGTTATGGTTTTGAGGTAGGCAGCCTTATTGTGGATGGCCTTGTGTTCAGCTTTATTCTTCTGCCTCCAAAATCCCTTTTGTAATTAGCATGGAAACCGCTAGATTTTTCTTGAGGCACCGGTGTAGAATACATGATCAAATTGATCATGGGGTATTATAGCTGATGAGGAGAATATCATTACACAGTATTTTTGAGATCTTTGCACAAGTGCTTTTCTGTCATTGCGAGGAGTCCGTTTTAGGCGGGCGACGAAGCAATCCCATTAATTACAAGCGCTTAGAGATTTCTTCGTCCGCCCCAGGCAGACTCATTCGTTCAAGGCGGAACAATACGGGTATTATGCAAAGGTGTCTTTTTATAGCTTTTTTCAGCATATTTTTGTGCTTTATACCTCAGGAGTTGAGGGCCTTCGATATCCACATCAAGGATGATAAGTCGTTTACAGCAAAGATGGAGGAGTTACTGAAGGTATATAACATCCCATCCGTCTCTGCCTGCATATTGAAAAAGGGTAAAAATGGTATCTGGGATATCGCATGGGAAGGCACCTATGGCTACAGAATTGCCATCCGACCAAGGATCAGGGCAGACCAGGACACCATATACGCGATTGGCTCCATTACCAAAACATTTACCGCAACTGCAGTGATGCAGCTCGTGGAGAAGGGGCTTATAGACCTTGATGAGGATGTGAGTACATACATGCCGTTCCCCATCAAGAATCCTGGCTTGAATTATAATGACCCTGATGATCCTGTGCCCCCCATCACCGTAAGGTATCTACTCTCCCACCGATCCGGGCTTCCTAAGACCACCTTTGATTTCTTTACAGAGCATAAGGACCTATCCTATCTGGACTTTGGGGTATTCAGGAATATAGATGAGTTGAGGGTATACCTGAGTAGAAAGGAATCATGGGCCCGTGCAGACCCCGATAAAAAAGGGAAGATCTATTACAAACCGGGAGAAAAGTACTGTTACTCTAATGTTGGATATCTGATCTTGGGGTTTCTCATAGAACAGGTAATTAACAAAGATACAGATAAAAGGATAACATGGAAACAATACATTATTAAAAACATCTTGGCCCCCTTAGGCATGAGGAACACGAAGTTTTACTGGCTGGACTACCCACGAGGGACAAACCTGGCACAGGGCTATATCGAGAAAAGATTTGTAAGCCGGATTAACCCTGATTATCCCTTGGATGCCCTTGGAAAGCTTGAGTCATATACAAAGGGAGTCCCCATCTACAGATATATACTTGTTCCTGAAAATCCTGCACTGATGAATCCCACTGCAGGTATACTATATAATACCGGAGGGGCGGCAGGTCAGATGTTGAGCACTGCAAGTGATCTTGCCTATTTTATGGTGGCTCATCTCAATAAAGGAAAAGGGTATGCGAGAGACAAGGATGGGCATGTCTTATACGACAAAAAACACAAACCTGCTGAGATCTCCATACTCTCTCAGAAAAGTATAAGGGCCATGCACAACGTTGATGATTCTGGGCTGTGTGAGATTACAGATCTAAGTAAGTCTGACAGTGATTTGGGCCTTTCCAGGCTTACCGGCTACGGCCTGGGCTGGATGCGTGTTAATTGGGGGGGGCGTTACTGGAATTACCCCTGGAACCCCGGGATGAATCCTCAAAAAGGCGTTGACTGGAAAGGACTCAGGAAGGCCGGGGTCAAAAGAAGGAAGGTAGGGCAGGTTAGTGATGTAAATATGTGTAATGGCCTGGATGTGGAAGGGAATGCAGGAGATCTTCCAGGCTATCATGCGGAAATGTACCAGGTATCAGATGATCTAGCCATCATTTGCCTCACAAATGAGGATTTTTCAGAGGAGACGCGTGACGAATCAAGGATGCAGCCAAGAAGGTTCAAACATTATACAACAGATCGTGACGAAGGAAAAACACTCAAGGATGTGGATGGGGCATTCCCGCATAACTGGGTGAAATACAGCGAGATCGAGTACCTTTTGCTCCAGAAGGCAGCAAGCCTCAATTAAACGTGTCCAAAGGGCATAAAAATGAAATCATGGGCAGATAAGAGATACCATAGAGGATCACATCATAGGTAAAAATTTGCTCTTTTTTGGAAAATATTTCTACTCTCGACTCCGCAATTAAGATATAGCTTAACAAAAAAAGAATGATTTAAAGAGATTAGAAAGTATTCTATGTGGTATGATATATGCTATAAATGTGATGTACGCTATAAACAAGAATATAGAATTCAACATGTAATTACACACCTAAGAACATGAAAATCTTTATGAGGAGGGGGTTTTTATGAAAGGCGTATTAAAACTCTTTGTTTTATTGACTTTAGCTGTGGCTTTGTCAGGGTGCATTATGTCCACCTCGCCTGATCCCAATGAGAAAATCACTATGCACCCCTTGAACATAGAGACATTCATGGTGATTGCATCCAAAGCACCTTATCCAAGCAACACTACTTTGAGTTACGAGTGGTGTATAGATGATGAATGGACAGGTAATTCCAGTTGCAGTTTTATCTATATACCTAAAATACGGGATATCGGGGACCATGTAATCCTGTGCAGGGTTGAGGTGCGCAGGTACGTTGATGGAGGATACGAGGTTATTTGGAGCGATTTTCGCAAATGGGATGTGGAAGTGATGGAGTATCAGATGGGGGTATAGCAAAATTGTTTGATATGAATCTCTAAGCCAGGTGCTGGATATGGGCCTGCGGATCCTTTGTTCAAGGATTTAGGCGGATAAGACAGTCGAGAGTCAAAAAATAAGATAGTCGTGAGTCGAGAGTCAAAAAAAAGACAAAAGATTAAAGATAAAAGACGCTTTTAGGCTGGAGATATTGCCAGATATTAAAGAAATCGAGAGTAATCTTGAAGTAATCGAGAGGCAAAGAAAATTAGATTCACGATTACCTCATGATTTATACCAAGTTGAGATCAAGTCATTGCGAGGAGCTTTAGCGACGTGACAATCTCAGCCTTTAGATTGCTTCGCTAAAGCTCGTAATGACAATTTCAATAAGTACCTGATTGAAAATAACTTGGTATTAAAGACATTTTCATACGCAACATAGAACCTTTAATCCTGTACCTTTTGCCTGTAATTCGTAACCCATAACCCAAAATTTCGCCTCTATCCTTATCACTTGACTATTGCTTGTTTATTAGCGTAATTTATCTGACATGATGGAATATAATCTTGCCCTTGTACTTGGCGGTGGTGGTGTAAGGTGTATGGCCCATGTGGGTGTCTTTAAGGCATTAGAGAAGCAGGGGATAAAACCTGATCTTATTGTAGGAAGCAGCATCGGTTCTGTTATAGGCGGTGTGTATGCCTACAAAAACGAAACAGAATTTTTGAATAAATTTGCGCTAAAATTTTCCAATAACCCTGTTGTAAAGAGAATAGAAAGCTCTTTGACAACAGACCCTAATAATTTGCTGTCTAAGCTGGCCTCATTTTTTTTCTTTGGCATGGGCTTTGTCCATGCATTCTGGAAACAGGGCTTTATATCTGAGAGGCTTGTAAAAAAAGCGTATAAGGATGTAGTAGGCAAAGGTGTGCTGAACACTCGTCAGTTTTATCTCGAGAATTCAATCATCCCTTTTGCAGCACTTACTACAGACATAAAATCTGCTAAGGCTGTGATAATCACAAAAGGGGATATACCCAAGGCTATGTATGCGTCCAGCGCTATGCCAGGTGTGTGTAAGCCGGTAGAGTATATGGATAGATCCTTAATGGATGGTGGCATTATAAGTATCTTACCTGTCATGGCGGCTCATGTCTTGGGTGCCAAGAAGATTATTGCTGTGGATACAGAGTCCGAGATAAGGCCTCCCAGATACAATAATGCCATAGAGGCACTTGATATAGCGTCTACAATAAGGGGTTACAGATGGAATATACTGGAAAGGACATTGGCTGATATAGTCATATCGCCAACGTCTATAAAAAGGTATGACTGGTATAGATTCAGCAAGGCCCCTGAGTGTATAGATGCAGGATATAGCGCTATTACTGAGAGGATAAATGAGATCAAAGATATAATAAGTGCCTTACCAAATAGAGAAAAACAGGATTTAAGAAGGTCTTTAGAGAAATTTTATCCATATTCTATAATATAATAATAGTCTATTAGAGACCAAAGGAGCATTGTTTTGAAAAGGGCATATAGTACAATACCAAAGGTAGATGTTATATTAAATGAATCCGCTTTATCCGGGCTTGCCTATTCAAGGGATATCATCAAGATGAATGTGATAAGGGCCATAGAAGATATACGCGCATCTATCGAGTCTGGGAGTACGGCTAAGAGCCCTGATGCGGCTCATATCGCATCTATTGTTGCGCATACGATTCAAACTGTAATGGGGGGGAGATTAAAAGGGGTTATAAATGCAACAGGCGTAATAGTCCATACAAACCTGGGCAGGGCCCCGCTTGCGAAAGAGGCCATAGATGCCATAAATGATGTGGCAGGCAGGTACTGTAACTTAGAGTATGATTTAAAAAAGGCATCAAGGGGTTCTCGACAGGACCACATAAGGGAAATAGCTGCTCACTGTTTCGGTTCAGAAGATGCCCTTGTGGTCAATAATAATGCAGCTGCTGTCTTGATTGCGCTTGCCGCCATAGCCGGCGGCAAGGAAGTTATTGTATCCAGAGGAGAGCTGGTTGAGATAGGAGGGTCTTTCAGGATGCCGGATGTGATGACATCAAGCGGGGCCATATTGAAGGAGATAGGGACTACCAATAAGACTAAGCTATCTGACTATGAAGAAGCCATTACAGAAGATACAGCCCTTATAATGAAGGTTCACCAGAGTAATTTCGCTATCGTGGGCTTTACCGAGGATGTGAGTATAAAAACCCTGGCAGGGCTTGCACATAGAAAGGGCCTGCCACTCTTTGTGGACATGGGTTCAGGCATACATCTCTCTCTTGATGATGTGGGAATACATGACGAATGGACAATCAAGGGGTGTCTTTCCGAAGGTGCTGATATAGTATCGTTCAGCGGGGACAAGGTGCTTGGTGGGCCTCAGGCAGGTATTATTTTAGGCAGGCAAGATCTAATATCCTCTATCGCAAAAAATCCATTGCACCGTGCCATCCGTATAGACAAGCTTACGATCGCAGCCCTGGCCGCAACATTGAGGCTGCCGGCAAAGGGCCGATCTGCGGCAATTCCTGTATTAGGGATGATATATGAACCACTAACTGATGTGAAAAAAAAGGCAACCAACCTAAGGGATAGCATTGGTTTCCCGGATTCAAAGGTTATACCCACCAACGCTGTCATAGGCGGTGGTGCTGCCCCCACAAAATCCATACCATCATTTGGTGTTGTTATTCCCACCCCAAAGGCAGAAGAGATCCATTTAAGATTGAGGCAGGAAGACCCCCCTGTCATATCGCGCATCGAGGAAGCAAGCCTTATATTCGACATGAGGACAGTGGACGATTCCCAGATAGATATTCTTGCGGATAGTATAAAGAGGGCTTTTGGAAATGCCATATAGAATAGCCATAGCCCTAGGTGGTGGCGGGGTAAGAGGGCTTGCCAACATAGGGGTGTTACTTGCCTTGCAAGAAAGTAATATTGTACCCGGCATAGTCGCAGGCACCAGCATGGGGGCTATTGTAGGCTCAGTATATGCAGACACTCAAAGTGCGGTTGAAACAAGGGATATTATAATGGGCTACCTCGGGGGTGAAGAGTTCCGGAAAAAGGCACAGCGCCTTAGCATGTCATCAGATATGGATAAGGGTTTTCTGGATAAGCTTTTTTTGACAGCAAAAAAGGGTTATTTCTATTACAGGACCTTATTCAGGAAGTCTGTCATATCGCCCGAGGCATTCTTTATGGAGATGGATGCCTTCATACCTGATAAGGATTTTTCAGAATTAAAGATAGCGTTTGCATGCGTTGCTTTAGATATAATATCAGGCTATTCTGAGATCTTATATTCAGGCCCAATAAGACCTGCTATAAGGGCTTCAAGTGCAGTGCCAGGGATATTGCCCCCTGTGAAGATAGAAGACAGGAGATATGTAGATGGCGGATGGGTCGAGTCTGTACCTGTCTCAGCAGCCAGATCTTTAGGTGCTGACTTTGTTATTGGAGTGGATGTATCAAGAGAGGTCACCCCGGTCGATTATCATGCTGAGATGAAAAACAGCATGGATATCCTATACAGGGCTGATGATATAGCCAGGTCTATCATGAATACCTACCGTACAAGAGAGGCGGATTTTGTAATACACCCTGATGTGGGCTCTGCCGGCTGGTCTGACTTTGATAATATAGATGCCTATATATCATCTGGTTACAAGGCTACCAGGGATGTTATCCCGGCGCTGGTAAAGACAATAAGACTAAGAAGGATTAAGAACATCCTGTGGAAGAAAGGATAGAGATCACAGCAACACGGGAAGACAGCGGTGTGCGCATGGATTTGTTCCTTGCGCGGCATGCATCAATCACACGCTCTGCTGCCACCAGATTGATTTCGGAAGGCCTTGTGAATGTAGAAGGATCTTATCCCAAGCCTTCTTTGAAGGTAAGAGCGGGCATGACGGTTCATGTTGTCATGAAGAAATTTTCGGCGCCTTATCTTCCTGTGCCACAAGACATGCCTTTAAATATTCTCTATGAGGATGACCACATTATTGTCATAGATAAGCCGGCAGGCCTTGTGGTTCATCAAGGGGCGGGAAGGACTGATCATACCCTTGTAAATGCCCTTATTGCTCACTATCCTAAGATAGCAGGCGTTGGGGGTAAGGAAAGGCCGGGCATTGTTCATCGTCTTGATAGACTCACATCAGGGGTGATGGTGGCGGCAAAGACTGCAGATGCACATCACACACTTTCCCTGGCATTTAAGATGCACGTACATGAAAGGATTTATCGTGCGATATGCTATGGCCATATGCCTCAGGACAAGGGATGTATCCATACATTATTGAACAGGCATCCCAAAGACAGAAAAAGGATGAGTTCCAAGGTCACTCATGGAAGGGAGGCGGTGACCTATTGGGACGTTGTTAAGAAGTGGGATGGTTTCTCTTTGTTGAGCCTGTCTCTTAGCACAGGCAGGACCCACCAGATACGGGTGCACCTGGCTGATATGGGAAACCCTGTAGTCGCAGATCCTAAGTACGGTGGCGGGAAGAGGGTGAATAACGTGAAAGATCCTGTCATTGGGTCATATATAAAGGGTTTGAACAGACAGATGCTGCATGCGTATAAGTTGGGGATTAAACATCCAATATCAGGGGAGTGGATGGAATTTGTCTCAAACCTGCCAGATGATATGAAGGCACTTATAGATTTGCTAGACCAAAAGGAGTCAGGGAGTTGAGAGTTTAGGAGTTAGGAAGTTTAGGATTGAAGAGTTAGAAAAAATATCTATTAATACCAAGATGCAATCAACGTCATCCCTCTGTCCTGACCTGTTCACTCTAAACTCTTAACTTCTCAACTCTCAACTCAAAATTCATTTGACATTAGGTTATTAGTTGTCGATTATTAAATTATGCATAGATTTGGTTCCATTCTGGGCAACATAAATCCAACAATAGCACTGGTTATCAAGATTAGGGATAAATGGTCGGAGATAGCCGGTGATGTTTTGGCATCGCATAGTGTGCCTGTGCGCGTGAAAGGCACGATGCTATATGTTGTATGTGATTCTCCAATGTGGGTGCAACAGGTAGGCCTCCTTACCCCTCAGATTACCCCGAGGATAAAGGAATATGCAGATATTCATATAGATAAGATAGATTCCAAATTCGGGATGTTAAAGAAAGGTAATAAAGAAAAATATGTCCGTCATAAAAAGAAGATTGTTCCCCCTGATATAGATTCGGCAGTGGTTGCGAGGATAAAAGACCAGGAGTTAAGGCGGTGTGCTGAGAAACTTATGCGGATAAAGGATAAAGGGTGATGAGTAAAAAAATATCAGTCGTATCTTTGGGAGTTGTTATTGGTTTCTTTGTAATACTATCTCTGTGGTATGCATCCATCAGGGGATATATTCCTATTACATATAAAGACATCAAAACCAGGCATGAATTTATCAAATTTCTGGAGTCACCCAGGGATGATATGCGCGGTATAAAGATAAACCGGCACCTGTTAAATATAGGGAAAAGGCCGTCTTTGCAAATCTTGAAGGGTTATGAAAGGCCTTTTTATATAGTAAGGCCATACAGGAAGATCAATCTGATCCCAGTAAACATGACCAAGGCTGAGGTAGTAGATTTCTGTCTCGATATCTCAGGAGATGAATTCAATACACTTAAAGACAGGGTAAAAAATTCTAAGAAAGATATTGGTGTCGTGTGGAGGGGCAGGGTCGGAGACTACAACATAGAGCTCGTGAGGATAACTTCATTTAGTTATTTTGTATATGGCTTGAAAAACAGGCCTCTGTTTGTGTCACAGGTGGAGCTGTCTAAAAAGCTTGGTATGACAGACAGCGAGATTATTGAAAGAATAATACCGATTCAAGACCAGTGGTATGCCGGATTTGTCTCCACTCTCGATATCTCTTCACCTCTAAGTCAGTCTTCAAGAGATGAATTAATTGCATGGCTTGAAGGTTAAGAAGCCCAATTAGCCTTTGGACTTTTAAAATGATGCTGGGGCAACTATTGAGGTGTAATGATGAAACAGGATAGCAAAACACTTCGTATTTACATATACTTGCCTTTATCCATTAATAAGGGGAGTTGTTATTGCAGGATGTTTCAATAAAGGGTTTGACTATTGCAGGATTTTAGTTTATCCTGCAATAAAAGGTTTGTTATTGCAGGATTTGCAAATGAGGTTGAAAAATATTGGATCCTAAAGACTTTGAGAGTTCATTATCAGGCAAGTGTATAAAGACACTGAAAGGATATTGGGCATTTATGCCTACTCCGCTTCCACCCCCTATTGATTATGATAAAAAACTCATCCGATTGCTGTCCGAGGCTGATAGATCGTTGGGTGAGTTATCAGGGACAGGAAGGCTGCTACCTAATCCGTATCTTTTAATCGCTCCATATATACGTCGTGAGGCGGTATCAAGCTCTCGGATTGAAGGAACTCAGGCCTCTCTTAATGACCTATTTTTCTTTGAGGCTGCGGAATCTGAGGCGCCTAAAGTTCCTGATGTTAGAGAAGTGAAGAATTATGTTAGGGCAATGGAATACGGGATTGACCGTTTAAAAGACTTGCCTATTTCTATAAGATTAATCCGTGAGATTCACGAGGTTTTAATGGAAGGGGCACGTGGGGCACATGCTACTCCAGGAGAGATCCGTCGTAGTCAAAACTGGATAGGTTCGCCGGGATGTTCACTCAATGATGCCACTTATGTGCCACCCCCAGTGGAGGAGATGAAACAGGCACTAAGTGACTGGGAAAAATATCTCCACTCAAATCCTGGTGAGCCTCCTCTAATCCAGTGTGCCCTGATGCACTATCAATTTGAGGCAATTCACCCATTTCTTGATGGTAATGGCCGTATTGGAAGACTTTTGATCGCGTTCTTTCTTTGTGAGAGGGGATATTTAACTCAACCGCTCCTTTATTTATCAGCATTTTTTGATAAGTTCAGGAATGAATATTATTCTAGGCTCCTTGCTGTTAGTCAGGGAGGAGATTGGAGGGGCTGGATTGGATTTTTTTTGCAGGGAGTGTCAAATCAATGCAAGAATGCTCTATCAGATGCCAAGAAAATTCTTGAACTACACAATGAATATCAAAGGATACTTGGAGAAACAAAAAAGGTCCCTGAATCCGCCTATAGATTGATTGAGGAAATTTTTATGAATCCTGTGGTTTCAGTTTCCTCTCTAAGTAAAAAATGGGATATGCCGTTTAATTCTGTAAAGACAGGTGTCTTGAGGCTCGTTGAGGTCGGTATTCTTCGTGAGGTTTCAGAAAGAAAAAGGAAAAAACTCTTTATTGCCCCCAAGTTGATAGAATTGCTAAACTCTCACAGATAAAGAGATGTATTAAGAATATGTCAAAGAAAAAGGATCAAGAGGCCTTTTCTCAATTATACCTGGCAAAAGCCTTGGAAGATGATACCCGCCAGGCCATAGGCCTGTGGCAGGTTTTTATCGCAAGTGTTGATCAAAACGTTGACCAAGAACCATCTAATAATAAAGAAAAGGGTTAGCTGATTCTGGCTAACCCTCGGTAATTCCTATGGTGCCGGGAGCGGGACTCGAACCCGCACAGGCGTACACCTACTAGACCCTGAACCTAGCGCGTCTGCCAATTCCGCCACCCCGGCCTTGCTTTGTCTTGAAAATTGGTGATCTTTCCCATATACTTATGTGCCTTAAAAAAGTCAAGGATGAGAAGGGATACATATGGAGATATTCTGGGGTAATGATAAGCTGAATCTCACTAAGTTTATTAGACCTGTGGTTACTATAGGTAATTTTGATGGGTGTCACTTGGGACATCAGGAGATATTTAAACGGGTAAAGGCTCATGCGTCCGGTATTGGCGGCATATCAATAGTGTATACATTCGATCCTCATCCCGCCTCTGTTGTACTTTATGATCATGATGTAAAGCTGGTCTTTACACTAGAAGAAAAGATAGAGGCAATTAAAGCCATGGGCATGGATACGCTTATTATAACCCCTTTTACGCGGGAGTTTGCAGATACACCCCCGGAGGCCTTTGTAAGGAATATAATCGCAGACAGGATCGGAGCAAAAGGGGTAGTTGTCGGTCATGATTTTTCGTTTGGTAAAGGTGATAAAGGCAATTTCATGTTATTGAGACGCATGGCAAAAGATCTGGGCTTCTTTGTGGAAAAGGTAGACGAGGTGATATGTGATGGCATCGTAGTATCGAGTTCCAGGATCAGAAATATTATACAACTAGGTGATATGGGTCTTGCAAGAAGACTCATGGCATATCCATACAGACTTCCAGGTGAGGTCATCCATGGAAAATCCAGGGGCTATAGTCTGGGTTATCCTACTGCCAACATAAGGCCATCTAAGACATTAATCCCTGCTCAAGGTGTGTATGCCGCCTACACACACATTGAAAGACAAAAGATGTCAAGCGTGGTAAATATAGGAGATAACCCTACCTTTGGAGATGGGGATCTTTCCATAGAGGTCCATATCTTTGATCTGGATAAAGATATATACGGAAAGCATATCACTATCGAGTTTATTGACAGGTTACGGGCCGAGGTGAAATTTCCTGACAGTAGTTCCCTTATAAAGCAGATAGAGGCTGATTGTATAAGGGCAAAAGAGATATTAAGAAAAGATTAGAGATGAATATCTTTGCCATAGCTGATCTTCACCTGGGGATAGGTATAGACAAGACCATGGACATGTTTGGGCCTCATTGGGAAGACCATACAAAGAGGCTTAAGGAGTCCTGGGACAAAGTTGTAAACGAGACTGACCTGGTACTGGTCCCAGGAGATATATCATGGGCCATAAATTTTGAGGAGGCCAAGACCGATATAGAATTTCTCGGTAGTCTGCCTGGTAAAAAGCTGATCATAAGAGGAAATCATGATTACTGGTGGGCAAGTCTGAAGAAATTGAGAGAATTCCTACCACCGGATATTATACCCATGCAAAATACCGCCTTTGTCTACGAGGATATTGGTATAGCCGGCACAAGGCTCTGGATAGACCCTGATCTTAACCTTGAAGGGGCATCCAGTAATGATAAGAAGATATTTGACAGAGAGTTAAATAGGCTTGGAATCTCTTTGAGTGCATTGCCTAAGCAAATTCATAAGAGGATTATTATGACACACTTTCCTCCTATATCACTGGATGGCAGGGCAGGTAGAGCAGTGGAGGTGGCAGGTGAATACGGATGCGATATATGGGTCTTCGGGCATATGCATCTAGGAGATCTAGACTATTCTGGTTTTAACAGGACAATAGGTAGCACAAGATATGAGTTTGTATCTGCAGATTATCTGGATTTCAGGCCAAAGCTGATATCTGCAAAAGAATAAGTACAGGTTGCTATCTTTGATGGTTTTGCAAAAAGTCATTGAGCATGTCATTGCGAGGAGGTTTTTAGGCCGACGTGGCAATCCCATTAATTACAAGTAGGGCCCATTCCCCGAACGGGCCGATGAGGGCAAAAGACCCCTACAAAACTTTTTGCCTATTTTCATATAAATCCACATAGCCTTTTCGGACACAACCAAAGATGAAAACATGTCTGGGATGGGAGAATATCCATCCCTGAAAACCGACCTCTGATCCCTGACCCCTGTTTTCATATAAAACACTGTGGTTTTAACCCGCCTTACTGAATGGTTAGCGGGTATTTTCCATATTTATGTACCGCATCAATCATCACTGTCATCTTGTGAGCTGGGATAGAGCTTATGCTGTGGGCAGGAGCGACAATATATCTCCCCCCCGGGCCTAAACCCCTGATCAATGTCTTTACCTGCTCTACCACTTCTTCATCCTGTGAATGTTCTGTAAGGAGATAATCAATACCCACTCCACCTATAATAGCGGTCTGATTGCCATGGATCTTTTTCTCGTTGAAGATGTCCACATCAGAGGTATTTTCGTAGGCATGAAGGCCGTCCACACCCCATTTTATAAATGTATCGAAGAGCAGGGTATTATCACCGCAGGAATGTAGTATATACTTAGCCCCCCTATCATGAACCGCCTTTATGATCCGCATGTAGGGCGGGCCAAAGAGTTTATCGATAAGCTTCGGATTCATAAGAGGCCCGGTCTTAAAGGCGAAGTCATCGGATTGCAGTATAACCTTAACCCCTGCATCGATCATTGCCATGGCAGTCTTCATGGAAAGCTCCTCAGCTAAATCAATAAAGCGCTGGATAAGATCCTTTTCCCTCCTGATCCATACAGGCATTCTCTCAAACCCCAGGGTCCACAGCAAAGACTCCTGTATACCGTAGGCAGATGCCTGCCCGAAGAGGCATATTTTGTCTCCATATCTGGACATCATTTTTTTAAAAAATCTATAAGACCTGTGCGCGACCTCATCCGGCCTTGGCCAGTGAGGCCAGGC
>JAYEFR010000132.1:0-2940 GCA_034716155.1 Thermodesulfobacteriota bacterium | reverse complement strand
AATCAAGCAAAGAGCCTATATTAGTATATTAGAATATTCTAATAAGCTAATTATTCGGAGCTTCTATGGCAGAATTAGATTATGAAGAAATCGCTACCCTTTTAAAGGTGTTAGGAAATCCAACAAGGGTGATGATCGTAAAGGAATTGAGCACAGGAGAGCAGTGTGTGTGTGATCTGGAAAACAAACTGGAGATAAGTCAGGCAAATGTATCTCAACACCTAAATATATTAAGGGTAAACGGGATAGTGAATTGCATACGTCAAGGGAACTCAAGGTGCTATTACCTAAAGCAGCCTGACTTTATAAAAAGGCTCTTTGAGCTGATTGAAGATAATGAGAGGAGTATAGCGTATGGGAAATAACCAATCAAACAATAAGCTGCATGATGTGGTTATCATAGGTGGAGGGGCTGCCGGCCTAACTGCAGGGATATATGTATCAAGGGCAAACCTAAAGGCGTTGTTGATTGAAAGCCCTGTAAGCCCCAGCCAGATTACCATTACTGATCTTATTGAAAACTATCCGGGCTTTCCTGATGGTCTATCCGGGTTTGAACTTATTGAGAGATTCAGGCAGCAGGCCGCTAAATTTGGATTGGAGATTATTACTCAAGACGTAATCTCTATTAAAGAAGTGCAGACAGGTGATATCAAGGGCTGGGAAATAGCCACAGATGACGAGATTCTTCATGCACTCTCTGTTATCATAGCAACCGGTTCTTCCCCCATGAAGCTAAACATACCAGGAGAAGAAGAGTTTGCAGGAAAGGGCGTATCATATTGTGCTACCTGTGACGCGCCCTTTTATAGGGATAAAGATGTCATGGTGGTAGGTGGCGGGGATACAGCCATACAAGAGGCCCTGTTTCTAACCGGATTTGCCAAAAAGGTCACAATAGTACATCGCCGGGAGAGACTACGTGCAACAGCCTTCCTGCAGGACAAGGCATTTGCCGATAATAAGATCGGCTTTGCCTGGAATTCAATAGTAGAAGAAATCCTAGGCGATACATTTGTAACAGGGGTAAGGCTAAAGAATATCAGCTCGCCTGATGAACACAACGAAATACCAGCAGACGGCGTCTTTATCTTTACCGGATTCAAGCCTAACACAGATATTGTAAGAGGCATAGTCGATATGAATGAGAGTGGTTACATCGAAGTGGATTCCTTTATGAAGGCATCACATAAAGGAATATTTGCCTGTGGAGACTGTACAGACAAGTTATTAAGACAGGTTATCACCGCATGTGGAGACGGAGCCACAGCAGCCTTTGCAGCACAGCTTTATATAGAATATCTAAAAGATATATCTTATGATAATACCTATGAACAAATAGAAAACAAACAAAATAAGGAGGCTTACAGTGTTATTAGATAAAAAGGTTCGATCTCAATTAGATCAAAAATTCAAGGCAGAGCTCAAAAGAGATGTAGACATCAAGATGTTTTCAAGTGCTATCATTTCTAATCCCACAGGCACTGACAATAGAGAATACGTCCAGTTTACTCATGACTTCTTAAAAGAGCTCACTGAGGTAAGTAGTAAGATAAAGGTGGAATTTTTAGATATGTACGGTAAAGAGGCAAAAGATTTAGGTGTCAATGTCTCTCCAAGCGTATTTATCGGCCATGACATGGGTTATTCCATACAATACTGGGGGGCCCCTGCCGGGTATGAGGCAAGCGGATTTATTGAAACCATATCAATGGTCTCCCGTGGAGAAAGTGGATTAACTACATCTTCAAGAGAAAAATTGAGCAATATTGATAGAGATACAGTTTTAGAGGTATATATTACGCCAAATTGCCCACATTGTCCTAAAGCAGTACTATTGGCCAACCAGCTAGCTGTAGAGTCACCAGGTAAGATGACATCCCGATGCATCGAAGCACAGGAAGTGATGGATAGAGCCCGCACATTTGGCGTCTCATCCGTTCCTCAGCAGGTGATAAACGAGGATATGGGTTCCATAACAATCGGAGTCCAGCCTGAGACCAAATTTGTGAATCAAGTACTACAACATGGGTCTTCCCGTGCCGAGTCAATACTAAAAGACGAAGAGGAGAAAAAAAACAAGACGGAAAGACTTGAAGACAATCCTGGTTATCCTGTTACCCTAACAGATGAGACATTGGATAAGGCTGTAGCCAAGTACCCATTCCTTGTAGTTGACTGCTGGGCCGAGTGGTGTGGCCCATGCAGGATGGTAGGTCCGATCATTGAGAAACTGGCAAAAGACCACCAGGGCGACATAATTTTCGGCAAGTTGGATGTTGATAGTAATCCTGCTAGTGCAACCAAATTTGGTATTCGCTCCATACCTAATCTGCTCGTATTCAAGGATGGCAAAAAGGCTGGAGATATCATAGGAGCAATGCCGGAGAGGCCACTGCTTGAAAAGATACGTGCATATAAATAAATGATGCCGGCAACCAATAGTCAGTTGTCAGTTGTCTGTTGTAAACGGATGATCACCTTCCAATATACCACAAACCACCGACAAATAAACCACTGACAAGTATTTTTCATATAAACCGCCATGGCCTACCGGCCACAAAAATAGCTGTATGATAATGAAAATTTAGTTCATATATCTCTCAGCAATGTAGGGCCCGTTCCCTTTAGCGGCCCGATGAGGGCATCAGCCCCTACTTTCCTGTCATTGCGAGGAGGTTTTTAGGCCGACGCGGCAATCCCATTGGTTACAGGCGCTTTGAGATTGCTTCGCTAAAGCTCGCAATAACAATATGGGTATTATGCAAAGGTCTCAAAAATTGAATCTATTCTATACTTCTCTTTAAACCGACCCCTGATCCCTGGCCTCTGATCCCCGACCCCTAACAACGGACATTAATTAGAACAGTCTTCTGCTATCTAAAAGTATGGTAACCGGGCCATGATTTATTAAAGCTACATTCATCATGGCCCGGAATT
>JAYEFR010000131.1:0-15009 GCA_034716155.1 Thermodesulfobacteriota bacterium | reverse complement strand
ACTCACAGACGACGATATCATCATCAGATATGAAAAAGGGAATGTTGTGGGAATTACAGTGCTAAATGCAAGCAAGCGGCAAAAGTAGAAGTCAGGCATAATTGGTCTTGATGTGCACCAGGCCAAGGTGTGTGTAAGTTAGAAGAAGTGAACAGTGAATAGACTTGTTGACTCATTCTAGGAATGGGGGGCTCTTCTTGCCTTTGTAGGCGGATGGCCATCAGACCATAGGAGTTAGGCCTTTGTTTTTTTGGACTATTGACTAACGACTATCGACTGTCTTTATGGCTTTATGCCCCCTTTTTATTAGTACCTCTTCTTGATTTCTTTCCGGTTTATTTGACTTGCCCAGAAAAAGAATATATTTTCACAACTTCCCTGGGCAATAAGTATATGTGTTATTTCTGTACAAAAATCTGTCAGATCGTGAGGGAAAAAGTGAAGCTAATTTTCTTTGCCTCTTGATTACCTCAAGATTACTCATGATTTATTTGGCTCTTTCTCAATCTTGCACAGCAGTCATAATGTAAGACAGTCGTGAGTCAAGAGTTGGAAAGACGAAAAATTGCAGATTCAAAGTTCAATGTTCTATGTTTTAGGTGTTAGACTTCGCGGTCTCTAATGGACGCATCACAAAGTAGGGCCTATTTCCCATAAGAGGGCCGATGAGCCTTACCAATACATTGTAGGGCCCGTTGCCTTAAGCGGGCCGATGAGGGCAAAAGGCCCCTACATCTTGTGTGAAACCCACTAAATCAGTGAAACCAAACAGGTGTTTCTCTTGACTTTGAAGGTGTATGTGGTTACATTTGTTAAATTAATAAAGACTTGAATTTAATGATTGTGGAGGTGTCTCATGTGCAAGAGGATAGGCTTTTCAGTCATTGTCCTGGTTCTTTTCTGCTTTGGAATGGCCATTGCCGATAATGACATCAAGCGTCTGGAAAAGCTGCAGGGTATCCCCCAGCAGGACTGGGATAAGATTATAAATGGTGAAGCGCCCTGGCCAGACGAGGTGTTTCCTTTATCTACATGGACAGATAAAGATCAGAAGATGAAGAAATTACCAGATGAGTTTTGGGTAAAGTTGCGTGAGACAGAGCGCAAGTGGCCTGAGTTTATAAATGACCAGATGCAACTTTTCAAAAAGGATTACGGGCCGGATATAAAAAACAGCTATGATCTGTTTTTAAGAGAGCAGGCCCAGCTTAACATACCTGATTATTTTAAGATTTCTCCTCCTGTGAAAGCCAAGAAAACTCTGAAGCGTCTTATAGATCCGGCCTATTTCCCGGCTAGCTACTTTGATAAACTGCAAGGTGTCTCTCTCGATAAGATCAGGGTGCTTTCATACACACAGGGAAAATTGAGGGCAATTCCGTTTGATATCCTTGAGTTTACTAAGGAAAATCGAGTGGTGCTGCCCTTAGGGCCAGAGGCCAATCCTCGAGATGGGGATAATGTATTTAATGGGAATGATAAACTATTTTTTATGGTAGCAGATGCAGGAGACCAGATAGATACAGGCTACATAAAAAAGAAGTTCCCTAGGCTTAAGGCTGTTCAGGAAACAGAGATATCCTTTTCAGGCGATAATGAAAAGGGCTGGGTATATGTGGCCGCATTTTCTGAAGAAGTCCCTCCAAGATCCCCCTTTGAGTATGTAGAGTTCTATCCAGAGGTAGGAATAACTGTTACACCGTTTGTCTTCAACCAGTGTGAGTGTCGTAAGGTCAAGGGTGACATAGTTCCCACCCTCGGGATACGCACCTGGGCCACATCTCCTCAGATAGGAGGAACGCCAATAGATATACATAATCGGCTCCGCCTCAATACTACAATTGCCTTCCGTATCGGGACAAAACGTGAGAACGAAGACTCCTTCAACCTTGCATGGCGCGCATGGTATGATGGGAGTGTGATAAATTATCGCAGGGCCACATGGATGATGAAGACGCCTCTTGGTATAGGTGCGCCAACAGTATTTTGTGATGCAGTGGCTACGACTTTTTCCCTATTTTCCTATACAAGCTGGTATACCCCGTTTGACCCGTCTCTACTGGTAAAGCATACCGAGATCTCTATTGGTGAGGACTTAAATAAAAGGCTACTGCTGGACGAAAAGGCAAAGGAATTGGAAAAGGGTGCACGATTTATCACCTCTACAGATAAAGATGGAGCAGGTATAGATGGGGTTATGTCTGAAAAGGAGAAATCAAGGGATAATCCCAGGCCTTCCTGGTATCTCACGACTAGTGCTCCCGGCACTATCTGCTATCGGGCTGCTTGCGATAAATTTTTGACTGAAAATGCAAGTCTCAGCCTTGATTGGATAGATAGCCCTGAAGATATAGGCTACTATAATAATCGTTTAGTATTGGACAACTTCAAGAATCGACAGGAATATTTCTATATTGAGTGGAACAATGTGCCGTATTTCTGGAATTCAGATCCGAATAAGTACAAGTGGAAAAATTTAGACCTTATACTAAAACACAGAGACAAACCTCTGACCTATAAGATAGATACACACTCAGGCATAAAATCTGATATGTTCATTCATATACCTGATATAAAGGTGGTGAAAGAGGACTATAAATATTAAGTCCTCATCGGCCCGTTTTTAAGCTTTGGGGAATTACTGCAATGAAGAAAATAATAGATGGAGCAGAGGCATTCTCATTTTTAGGGGGTGAAGATGTATGCCTGTTGATTCATGGGCTTACCGGAACACCTTCAGAGATGAAATTTTTAGGGGAGTGCTTGCATAAAACAGGTTATTCTGTAGATGCACCCCTCTTGCCTGGCCATGGGACTGCGATCGAAGATCTGAATCAAAAGACATGGCATGACTGGCTAGGTTTTGTAAGTAAAGAGTTGATTGGCCTCAAGCAGAATTACAGGAAGGTCTATGTTGCAGGACTTTCCATGGGAGGGCTCTTGACTCTATCACTTATGGCTATTTTTGGTGATGAGATACAATCCGGTGCCGTCCTGTCCACACCAATGAGTTTTAAGGGCTGGAAGGCAAAATATCTCCTGCCGATTGTTGCCAAATCTCCTCTGACCCGTCTAATAAAGAACATACCTAAATCTATCCCTGATGTGAAAGATGTGAAAGGAGACACACATGTATGTTATGAAAGGGACTCAATCCCTGCGACATACTCCACATTAGAGATGATAAGATTGATCAGAAAAAGGAGTTTTTTATCTAAGATAGAAAGACCGCTCATAATATTTCAATCAAGACTTGATCCCGTGGTGCCCTTTGATAGCGCCAATCACATATATAAGGATATTTCCTCTAAGGACAAGGAATTAATTGTGCTTCAAGAATCCTATCATACTATTACAGTAGATAAAGAAAAAGACATGGTTGCGGATAAGATTATAGAATTTTTCGGGAGGCACTAAAAATTATTTGCCTGTTTATATAAAAATAGTTGTCCGTAGTCCGTAGTCAGTTGTTTGTGGTATATTGGAAGGTGATCATTCTGAGGCCTTTGCATAATTGGAGAGCCTGTCATTGCGAGGAGGTTTTCAGGCCGACGTGGCAATCCCATTGGTTGCAGGCACTTTGAGATTGCTTTGCTAAAGCTCGCAATGACAATATGGATATTATGTAAAGGTCTCATCCTATCTGGAGGTTTTGCAACGGACTACTGACAAGCTTTGCAGTGGTCTTTTGCCCTCATCGGCACCGGGGGGTACTCCCAATAACATCCCCCTAACCCCCTTCAAAGGGGGAATTAAGGGGCATCACCCCTTCAAAGGGGGGATTACGGGGAACAAAGGGGGAATCTGCCCATCCCGAAAATATTTTCATCTTTGGCTGTGAGAGCGAAGCGCTCATACGCGTTTATATGAAAAAGAAGTCAGGAGTCAAAATTCAGAATCCAGAAGTTAGGATACACGTAATAATCCAATCGGAAGCACTCTGGCTTCCGGCTCCTGGATTCTGGATACTTTTTTATCTTTGGTTGTGGCCGAAAAGGCCATGTATGTTCAGACAAACTTTTTTGTTCTCTGTGATCTCTGCGGTGAATAAGGTCTTGTCTTTAAGTGGTTAACCAGTGCTTAATCTACTTGTGAAATCAAGTGTTTTGTATTATCTAGCAACTTATTATAGACAATAAGGGGTATTAAGGTGAAGATTTCCTTGACAGAGGTAGAATATGTGGCAAGACTTGCAAGGATTCGGCTTAATGAAGAGGAAAAGGCAAGATTTTTAAAAGAGCTTAACTCTATATTGGACTATATGGACCTGCTATCAGAGGTCGATACAACAGATGTATCCCCAACAACCCATACTCAGCATATCACGAATGCCTTACGGGAAGATATAAAAAGGGCATCTCAATCCATCAAAGATACTTTAGCTAATGCCCCTGCCAAAGCAGATGGCGCATTTATTGTACCAGGGATAATTGAATAGGAGTTTTATATATGTTAGATTTAGCAAGGAACTTCAGGATGGGTAATATAAGCCCTTTAGATATTACAGAAAAAATCCTTGAAGCCATAAGGCATGATCCTTTAAACGCGTATATCACTGTTGATGAGACAGGTGCAAAAAATGCTGCAAAAAAGGCCGGGGAAAAAATCAGGAAGGAAAACAACAATCCGCTTTTAGGTGTGCCTGTTGCAATAAAGGATAATATCTGCATAAAGCAGATGGCCACCACATGCGCCTCTAATATTCTATCAAGCTTTGTACCCACATATGATGCACATGTAGTGGAAAAACTTAAAAAAATGGGTGCAGTCATTGTGGGCAAGACAAACATGGATGAGTTTGCCATGGGATCTACCACTAACACCAGTAATATCGGCACTTCAAAAAACCCATGGGATCTTGGCAAAACCCCTGGTGGATCGAGTGGAGGATCTGCCGCTGCCGTGGCAGCAGGATTGTGCGCTGCCGCCCTTGGTTCAGACACGGGTGGGTCCATAAGGCAGCCTGCAAGCTTTTGCGGCATTACAGGGCTAAAACCCACATATGGATCTGTATCAAGGTTTGGATTAGTAGCCTTTGCCTCGTCTCTGGACCAGATTGGACCCATGGCCGGATCTGCCAGGGACGTGGCTGTACTTTATGATGCAATAAAGGGTTACGATCCAAAGGACTCCACCAGCGTAGATATTGGCTATCTGCCGACAACCTTAGATGGCCTTGATATGCAGGGGGTAAGGCTAGGGGTGCCCAAGGCCTTTTTTGGTGAAGGCTTGTCTACAAATGTTAAAAAGGCAGTTAAAGATGGGATAGCTGTGTTTAAAGAGCTTGGGGCAAAGATCATTGCAATCGACCTTCCCAATATAAAATATGGAGTTGCTGTGTATTATATTGTAGCAACAGCTGAAGCCAGTTCAAACCTTGCCAGATATGATGGGGTCAGATATGGCCTGCGGGAAAAGGGTGCTGACGATTTGATTGATATGTATATGGATACGAGGGCAAAAGGGTTTGGCATCGAGGTAAAGCGGAGGATTATGCTGGGCACGTATGCCTTGTCTGCAGGGTATTATGATCAGTATTATAAAAAGGCATCTAAGGTGAGGACACTGGTCATTGAAGACTTTGTCAAGGCATTCGATGTGTGTGACATTATAATAGGGCCTACTACGCCTACCCCTGCATTTGGATTATATGATATGGCAGATGACCCGTTGAGCCTTTATCTTCTTGATCTATATACGATCCCGGCAAATCTGACAGGGGGCCCTGCCCTAAGCATACCGTGCGGGTTTACCAAAGAAGGGCTACCTATAGGTATGCAATTGATGGCCCCTGCCTTTAAAGAAGACATCCTTCTAGGCGCAGGTATCACATTTCAGGATCATACCGGATTTCATGAGAAGAGACCACAATGGAATATGATGTAATCATAGGGCTTGAGGTGCATGCACAGCTTTTAACCGAGACCAAGATATTCTGCAGTTGTCCCACCACATTTGGCGATGAACCAAACACAAATACCTGCCCTGTATGCATTGGCATGCCAGGGATTCTACCTGTATTAAACAAAAAGATCGTGGACTTTGGTATAAAATTAGGGATTGCAACTCATTGCAAGATTGCTAAGACAAATATATTTGCCCGTAAAAACTATTTTTATCCTGATCTGCCTAAGGGTTATCAGATTACTCAGTATGAAAGTCCCCTTTGCGAGCATGGGTTTTTAGATATAGACACGACTGGGGGATCCAAACGTATAGGTATTACCCGTATCCATATGGAAGAAGATGCAGGAAAACTCATTCATGATCTAAAAGGCCATCGTAGTTTTATAGACTTTAACCGGGCAGGTGTGCCCCTGTTAGAGATAGTCTCTGAACCTGATATGAGAAGCACTGATGAAGCGGATACATACTTAAGGGAATTGCGTCAGCTCTTAGTCTATTTAGAGATCTGTGATGGAAACATGGAGCAGGGTTCATTTAGATGTGATGCCAATATCTCTGTAAGGCCAAAAGGGTCTACCTTCTTTGGTGTAAGGACAGAACTCAAGAATATGAATTCCTTTAGAAATGTTCACCGTGCCCTGTCCTATGAGATAAAAAGACACATAGATGTTTTAAGGTCCGGAAGAGAGGTCACACAGCAAACCATGCTCTGGGGTGAGACTGCCAATGCCACCCGTTCCATGCGTACCAAGGAAGAAAGTCATGATTACAGATACTTTCCAGAACCCGACCTCGTCCCTGTTATGGTGGATAATGCCTGGATAGGAAAGATAAGAAAGACACTGCCTGAAATGCCACGGGAGAGGCGGAAAAGGTTTGAGGAGGGATATGGTCTTCCCGGATACGATGCAGATATTCTCACTCAATCAAGGGATGTCGCAGATTATTTTGAGGATTGTGTGAGTTTACTCGACTCTCCAAAAGAGATCAGTAACTGGATCATGACGGAGGTCCTAAGGGTCTTAAAAGGAGGGACAGCAGATATTAAGGCCTTAAAGGTTACGCCCAGGATGCTTACCTCAATGATCAGACTTATAGATGGTGGCGCCATATCAGGCAAGATGGCCAAAGATGTATTTAATGAGATGGCAGAAACAGGAAAGTCTTCAGAAGAGATCGTGAAGGATAGTGGCCTGAAGCAAATCAGCGATGAGGGTCATCTTAAAAATCTGGCAAAGACAATCCTTGAAGATCACAAAAAAGAGGTGGGGTCTTATAAGAAAGGCAAGACCCAGCTTATTGGTTTTTTTGTGGGTCAGTTGATGAAGGCAACAAAAGGCAAGGCCAACCCAGAGCTTACGAATAAGATCATTAAGGAGATTCTTGAAGAATGAAGAGATTACATATAGCAGACACTGATGAGGTAAAGGCAGGCGATGTTACTGATGTGTATTTTGTAAGGACAGAGAAGGTCCTGCGTGCCAAGCATCAGGACAAACATGTATGCATGGAGGTGTTTTTAAAGTCTTTCCCGGATTCATCCTACAGATGGGGTGTCTTTGCCGGCTTAGAGGAGGTTTCAATCTTGTTAGAAGGCAGGCCCATTACCTTAAGGTCAATCCCGGAAGGCAGCATCTTCTTTGCAGATACCCCTGTTATGAGTATAGAAGGCAACTATCTTGACTTTGGGTCATTAGAGACTGCCATCTTAGGTTGCGTATGCCAGGCATCGGGTATTGCAACAAGGGCTGCACGCTGCAGGATTGCATGTGGCAATAAGACCATGATAAGCTTTGGGGCAAGACGAATGCATCCATCTATCGCCCCTATGGTGGAAAGGGCTGCATTTATCGGAGGCTGCGATGGGGTGGCAGCAGTGGCAAGTGCAAGATTGATTGGGGAAAAGCCAATAGGCACCATGCCACATGCCCTAATTCTTCAGATGGGTGATACCCTGGATGCGGCCTTGGCATTTGATGAGATTATTGAAAAGGATGTGCTAAGGGTTGTGCTCATCGATACATTACAGGATGAAAAATTTGAGACCATAAGGATAGCTGAAGCCATGGGAAAGAGGCTATTTGGCGTGAGATTGGATACACCCTCGTCAAGGAGGGGAAATTTCAGGAGGCTTTTGAAGGAGGTCAGATGGGAATTGGATACCAGAGGGTTTAATCATGTAAAGCTCTTTGTTTCCGGAGGTCTCAATGAAGAGTCTATCCTTGAGATCAACGACATCGCCGATTCCTTTGGCGTGGGCACACGAATATCCAGCGCTGCATCCCTCGATTTCTCTATGGATATTGTGGCGATAGAAAACAGGGCCTTTGCAAAAAGGGGTAAGGATTCAGGGAAGAAATCGGTTTTGCGGTGTAAAAGGTGTATGAAGGATTATGTAGTCCCCTTTGGTCAGGAAAGACAGTGTGAGTGTGGAGGTCTCACTTCAGAGATCTTGATGCCTGTAATAGAAGATGGAGAGCTTGTAGCTGATCTTCCCAATCCCAGGGAGATAAGGGCCCATGCCATGGAGGAGTTGGGCTTACTTGTCAAAGATTCTTCACCTAAGGATGTGCTTAATATATGAGGCCTCCATTCTTCTTCAGAGATGACACGTTCTATATATTGGACCAGAGAAGACTTCCCTATGATGAGGTATGGCTACCTTGTACAAGAGCAGCCCACGTGGCTGATGCCATAGAGAACCTGGCTGTAAGGGGCGCCCCTGCCATAGGTATTGCTGCGGCATATGGACTGAGTCTGGAGGCTAACCTTGGGAGAGAAAAATTTGTCCGTGCAGCAGATATCCTGAAAAAGGTTCGGCCCACAGCAGTAAACCTTTCATGGGCCATTAAAAGGGTCTTGAAGGTGGCCAAACTCAGCTCGGAAGAGGATCTTTACGCCAATACAATGGCAGAGGCAGATAAAATCTGGGATGAGGAGAAACAAGCAAATGAAGCCATCGCAAGCCTTGGCGCGTCTTTATTTGCAGAAGACAGGCCATATAAGATACTCACGCATTGCAATACAGGAACCCTTGCCACAGGTGGCATAGGTACGGCCCTTGGTATAATTCGCCGATTGCATTCAAAAGGTAAGCTTTCCATGGTCTATGTGGATGAGACAAGACCTTTGCTGCAGGGTGCCAGACTTACTGCCTATGAACTAAAGAAAGAGGGCGTCCCCTCAACCCTGATTGTAGATAACATGGCTGGATGGATTATGAAACAAAAGAAAGTGGATGCAGTAATTGTTGGTGCAGACAGGATTGCGAAAAACCTTGATACAGCAAACAAGATAGGTACATATTCTCTGGCTGTACTCGCGCACTCTCATCATATACCATTCTATGTGGCAGCACCTATGTCGACATTTGATGAAGACACTAATAAAGGCGATGAAATCCCTATAGAAGAAAGGGATAAGAATGAAGTCCTTGGTTTAAATGGTCACCTGTGGGCACCGGACATAGATGTGTACAATCCTGCATTTGATGTAACGCCGGCTAGATTCATTACAGCTGTTATTACAGAGTCTAAGATCTTCCGTTAATTTATATGAAAATGGTTCCGAACATTCGCTTAGTTTCATGGTTCACCGCAAAGACGCTAAGATCGCTAAGAAAATATTTTTGAAGAGAAAACTTTGCGTTCTTTGCGTCTTTGCGGTAAATAAGGCCTTGTCTTTTGAACCTAGCACGAAAACAACAGATATTTTCATACTTGGTTGTATTCAAAAGGGCATGGAGGTCTTCTACCTGCTAAAGATAGTCTTTACCACACCTGCTATTAGGGCAGCCTTGTATCTATTTATCTTCGGCCTTAGAATGCCTTGCCTTATTGAACTATCTGTCCCAAAGACTGTGTGCCTCAGAGTCTTCTCAGGCGAGATTGAATCAAACATAACTGCATGAAACATATGAGAATCCTGGCCCGGGTTTATGGCAATAGTATCTCCTATCCTTTGATAGAACACCTTAGACATATATGGAGATTCATGGATATGGCCGTGCAGTGAAATGAGCGGAGCATTGTCTTCTATGAATTTTTTTATAGCTTTGCTACCAATGGGCTTATAGTTGAACAGAGCATCAAGATGAGTGTCGAATGGAGGGCAATGGGATATGAAGATAGTCTTTGAAGGATTTTCTATCCTGAGTCTTGTGAGTTCTTCTTCTATACTGGGGCGTGATCTTAAGTAATCACTACCTTTATTGCATGTGATACCATCTTTGTTGCTAAGGCATATATATCTGCCCTTTGCATATATTTCCTCTTTCTTTATATCCATACGCACAAAGTCTTTGACCCAGAATTCAGAATCAGTTACACACCCATACCCCGCTAATACCATATCATCTAGAGTCTCTATGCGGTTATGGAGGCATATGGCATATGGTATTTTTTTCTTTAGATACTCTATAGAGGCTGCCCAGTCATGGTTTCCTGGTATATAAAATATTTTTGCATCAGGTGATCTCTTTATAAATCCCTTAAATGCTTCCATCATATATTCATCGATAAATCTGTGTTGACAGGTAAGTGTCCTATTAAAATCAAAACAGCCCATGATTAACTGGATTGGTTTCTCTATCCTTGTGGGCAGGAGATCTCCTCCGATCAGTATAGCCTTTACTGACTCTTTAAGTGCGAGATCAAACATTGCCTCGTAATACTGGGGTCTCCCGTGGAGATCTGCTGTAAACAGTATTTTCATAGCAGGTTCGTATCCTTCATAGTTTTACATATATTTTACATTATATGTCTTGAATATATAATAGCAAGTTGTATAATAAAAGTAACATGGTAAGAGATATACTGAAGACACTTAAACCAGTATGGACACTTACAACAACTGCAGTATATACTACAGTACTGGGGACCCCTACGATCATCATGGGTATATTCAGTGATACCGCTAGGGCACCATTTTTCATGGGCAGGATTTGGGCACGGCTTATTATGACTACAAACAGGGTCAAGCTCCAGGTAGAAGGGCTGGAAAATGTCGTTAAACACCGATCTTATGTGTTTATCTCCAATCATGCGAGTAACCTTGATCCTTTGGGTATTATAAGGGCTTTACCCCGTCCCCTGCGGTTTGTAGGAAAGGAGTCCCTTGCAAAGATACCAATATTTGGATGGGCTGCCCGTCTGGGTAAAATAATATTTATTGATCGAAGCGATCCCCGTAAAGCCATAGAGACAATTAATAAGGCAGTTAGTGATCTTAAAGATGGAATAAGTGCATACTTTTTTGCTGAGGGCACAAGATCCCCTGACGGAAAGTTGCTTCCTTTTAAGAAAGGAGGCGTTCTATTTGCCATAAGGTCAAAACTGCCTATAGTACCCATAACAGTAGTAGGATCCTATAAACTCCTTCCGAAGAAGAGTCTCTACATAAAATCTGGTATCCTCAAGATCATTATAAGCAAACCCATCGATACAAGCCAATATACGGAACAAGATAAAGACAGCCTCTTGGAAAAGGTGAGGAATACTATCGGAAAGACCATTAGCAACTACACAGACAGTAATCAGTAATATTTTTATAAATCCCCATGAGCGATCCACGCTCACGACAAAAGATGAAAAAAATCCAGAATCCAGGAGCCGGAATGCTTCCGATTGGATTATCATATGTATCCTAACTTCTGAATTTTGACTCCTGACTTCTTTTTCATACTTTTAATACATTCTCGGACCGGGAAAAATATCTATCCCTGAAAACTGGCTACTGATAGCTGTTTCCTTACCCTGATCCCTGACCCCTGATAGCTGTCTCTTCCATACCTGTTGTTACTGTGATTTGACAATAGTATCATATTCGTCTAGAGAGTGGACGGCTAGCTGGATTTAATTACAAAGACAAGAAAGGATTTTACAAAGATGATGGTTATTCCACCTGAAGAGATTGCATTTGACTTTGATGGAGTAGTGGCAGATACTTTTCGAGGTTTTATTGATATTGCAAAGTCACGCTATGAGATTAACATCGACTATGAGGATGTAACTCAGTACCAGATCGAAAATGCTCTAAACATCGATCCTGAAATCGTAGCGGAAATTATAGAGATTCTCTCTAATCATCCCCACGAGATAGATCTTCCCCCAAACCAGGGGGCTATAGATGTCCTCGAGATGATATCATCCATTTCCTCGCCATTATTTGTGACTGCACGACCTTATAGTGCCCCTGTTAAATTGTGGTTTAAGAGACACTTCCCAGACAGGTTTAGCGAGAACATAGAGATCGTGGCTACAGGCGAAAATACTGAGAAACTCCCGGTCCTTAAAGACCGTGGGATAAACTATTTTATAGATGACAGGATAGATACCTGTTTCCTTCTTTTAAAGGAGGGTATCACCCCTATTGTCTATGATCAGCCGTGGAACAGGGAAGAACACCCGTTCCACGTGGTCAGGAACTGGGAAGATATTTCACGCCTCATCCAGTGGTGAGTACTCTCCTTAGGTAAAGAAATCTCGTACCCGTTCACGTGTTTCAAAAATCGGGATTTTATTTAAGTGTAGAAAATCTGGGCCTTTGGGTCAGATCAAAGTTCAGTGGCTTCGCCGATGAAATCGGATTAGCACTGTTGGAGTACTGGAGTATTGAAAAAATAATGGGCAATTATCATTGATCTAAAGTGCGGAATCCCGCGTTTGGTGAGATGGTTTTTGAATTTTCATTACTCCAGTACTCCATAAAATTTTTGCGCTCATGCAGGTTTATCCGCAATCCTAAATTTTCTCATACCCGTTGAACCATAAACGGTTACAAAATCCCTTTACCCCCATCTGATCTTCAGGAATATCTAGAGTCCGGCATTCTTATCTATTCTTTTGAGGCCACCTATGTATTGCGCTGCGAGATCCACGTATAGCTGCTTTCCAAAAATCATATATTCCTTATGCCGATGGTCGAGGTCTGCCTTATGGGTGGCGGGAATGCCGGCATATATCTTATAATCAGGGACGGTCTGATCCTTCTTGACCAGGGAGTGCTCTGCAATGATAGACCACCGGCCCACCACGGTGTTATCACTTATGGTAGAGTTCATACCTATGACGGCAAAGTCCTTGATGGTGGTGTTGTGTATCATTGCTCCATGACCTATGGTTACCCTCTTGCCTATCTGCACCATGTCGGCACAGTGGATGATCACTCCATCTTCAACTGCGGTTTCATCGTCTATGATGATAGAGCCAAAGTCCCCTCTGATGATTGCCCCAGGACCAATCCAGCAATATTTTCCTATCCTCACATCCCCTATGATCTCGGCACTTGGCGCAATCCATGTACCTTCCCCTATTATTGGCACTTTGCTATCTAATTTATAGATTGTCATATCTCCTCCGTTTCGCAAGAATTTCCAAAGTTGCTGCTTTTTATTGTATCTTGTCAAAGATCTCTACAAGTTTCCTCTCGTACCAGCATGCAAAGGGGAACCTTTCTATAAATCCATTGTGTCCGCCATAGCGATGTATTATCAACTCTGTCAAATCATTTACCTCAAGCTGATAGAAGTCTTCAATGGGTACGGCAGGGTCATCCTCTGCAATGATTATGGTGGTAGGGACAGCAATATCCTTTAATGCCCCCTTTGTTATCGTATATCTTCTGAAATAGTCCGTGGTATCTTTGTAATCGCTGTATTTGTCAACCACCACATCAGTCATCTCTCTGCAAGATTTTAGAGATAAGACATCAATGAAATCATACTCGTCGGGAAATAGCTGCTGTTTCTTTCGTAGTGACCGGCGCCACTTTTTCAGAAAGTACCACCGAAGAAGCCAATCATTGTCGATTGCATTTGTTCCCTTCTCCGGATCGAGAAGCGGGCTGATAGCCACCACATGCTGTAGATGATCAATGGGTTCTTTCAAACATCTGCGGGCAATCCGAAGTGCAAAGTTTCCACCCATCGAAAAACCAGCAATAAAGGCTGGAAGGTCGTCCTCAAGTTCAGCTGCCTGTTTCACTGATTCGAAGATCTCATTTAGCCGGGTTACATAAAACAGGCCCTCGTTGAGATGGTGTGTTTGGCCATGATCCCTGAAATTCAAACGAAATACTGCATAGCCATGGCGATAGAGGTACCTGCCAGTGCTCAGAATATATGTAGATTCTACACTGCCCTCCCATCCGTGCAGCAATATCACGATACCTTTAGCCTGCCTTTGCACCTGAGGTGAAAAAAATCCTTGCAGACAAACACCTTCGCCGGCATCGAGAATCATCTCCCTGGCTGCATCTGCCATGGGATTTTTCCCCCATGTCCGAATCTTAGAGCTTGCCAGTATTGTCTGGACATAAGTGCCCCACAAATATGGTGGTGGGCAAAACAATTCAGTTTGTGTCATGTCATAAAATCTCCGTCAATCAGGTCTTTACAAAATGTTATCAGGCAGGCCTTAGTGGCGCAAGGTTAATCTTCTGAATGCGGGATGGATCGACGCATACGTTTTGTCTCGCCTCGCCGACGCTTGATCTCCAATCGGCGCCTTCTCGATGCGAGAGGTAGTCTTGTCTTAGTCCGGGGATTGGGTTTTGCGGCTGCCCTGCGAATAATCTCGACCAGCCTCTCGGTTGCATCCTGGCGGTTGCGATCCTGCGTGCGAAACCGGCGGGCATCAATAATCAATATTCCATCTTTGGTAATTCGCCTGCCGGCCAGATGTACTAAACGCTCGCGGACCTCATCGGGCAGGCAACGGGAGTTGGCTACGTCATAGCGGAGTTTCACGGCCGAGGAGACCTTGTTCACATTCTGTCCGCCTGGTCCTGAGGCGCGAATGAATTCCAGTCGGATTTCGCTTTCATCAATTGAAATGGTGCGTGTGATATAGATCATACATCAAATTTATCCTTAAGCAGCAATTGGCATAGGTGGTGTAAATCACTGCAGGGGCTAGCCTAAGTGGTTAGACCAAAAAGACCTGACGTCCTTGTAAATTTGACAAACCCACCGGAAAGATTCACCTTATCAACCTTGAACCCTGCACCCATCCACGCCTTTGCATGGGGTCTTTTAGCATTCTTCTTTTGATTTGCCCACCATTGGCGATATCTATAAGCAGATCGGGGTAGCCCTGTACCAAT
>JAYEFR010000130.1:0-2994 GCA_034716155.1 Thermodesulfobacteriota bacterium | reverse complement strand
ACTTAACTCTACCGTCACGTATTTCTTTCTTGAAGTATTAGGAAGAGTTGCCTTAGGATTGGGTGTTCTCCAATACGCGAGAGTGGATATGGAAAGGCTCCTCATACTCGATGCAACTAAGTTCGATGATTCCATGCAAAACCAATTAGTTGAAGCACTACATATCATATCAGAAAGACAAACCCTACCTATTTTCGATGAAGTAAATCAACAAGACAGACGTAACCTTGATTCAATTGTTTTTAAGTCAATAGGAATGAATACTTCAGAGATAGATGAATTATACGAATCTATGCTGTCAGTTATACGAAACCGCATGTCCAAAGCGGATTCATTGTGAGGTGAACTATGTCAAATCGAAGTCGTAGAACAGAAAAAAAGCCAAAATCGCCCTCAAAACGTTGCCGTATTGAAAGGATATTACCTCCCATAAATACGATTTTAGAAGCAAGTCGAGGAGGTTCTTCATACCAAGCACGCATTGTAGCAGCTCCCGGCATCAAGGGAGGTAGAGGTGTGCAATATGGTGTCCAAGTCTTCAGTTCTTTGTCAGGGGCTGCTAGGGCTATTACTGGGACAATGGTGAATGGCTGGAAATTCTGGCGTATTAGAGCCTGAAGAGTTCAATTATAGTCAATCGCCTAAACCAAGAAATGGTAAATGCTAGCTCACCGGTTGGAGTAGTTACGTGGAGTATGAAATATTAGGGCCAGCACCCAGAGCATTGAGATTGCAAACGTTTGGTGAAGGTTTAATAAACCGGCTTCGCCGTCCAACAACTAAAAATGTCTGCTTAGCGGTTGCTTATCTGCATAGAGGCGCAATAGAACCAATTGGCCGATATCTCAAAGCAATTTTACGCCGCGGTGGATCTGTTTCTATTATCGTAGGAATACAGAATTCAAGTGAACGAGCCTTACGTGATTTAGCGAGAATAATAGGTTCAGACAACTTATCATTGTATTGGCAGAGAGGACAGGGCACATTCCATCCGAAATTTTATCTTTTAGCAGACGAGAATGACCTGGACATAGCTAATACAATGGGCGTATTTATTGGATCTAGCAACCTCACAGGAGCGGGCTTTACATACAACTTGGAAATGAATGTACATTTTAAATTATCTAGACCAAGTGACGCGACGGAAATGGCTATGTGGAGTTCAAAATGGCGCCAATTAAGAAAACTACCTAGTATCCACCAATATTCAGAGATCCTAATCGACCAACTAAAAGAACGAGGTGCGTTCAGGCAATCGCAATCGACGACTAATTTAGATGATTTATTCCCACTATCAAGCGTTTCACCTATGCCTATCATAGTATCAACAACTGCAACCTATGTTCAGACCTTATTACCCAATGATTTTCCTTCTAGTGGCGAATCAGATGCTATAATCCCGCGGGCAGCCAGAAATGCAAATCCCCAGTTCTGGGGTTGGCAGACTCGGTTCCATAGATCACCGGGCGGGCATCTTCAGCGACTTTTCCCAAATACCCAGATACATTTCGCTTCACGAAGGATTAATACATCAAGCCGTATTTATGAAGTAGAATCCGTCGCAAACTTTAGGCTTAGTTGTGCAGCAGTACGTTCAGTTCTACCTACTGACCATGCTGGTTTTCTTTTTACATTACAAATAGCTAATAGGACCTGCATACTAAGATTTTTTGCTCCTGATGACCAAGATTACCAAGATTTCTATTTAGCAACTCAGCAGTTGAATAATTCTACAAAAAGATGGGGATACGTGTGAATAATCGGAGTACCTTCTTTAGTCGAAGAGAAGTATTGACTTCAGGTTACTATGCAGTATAAAATACTGCAATAGCAGTAAATAACACTGCGATTAAATACGATGTTAGAAACACTTTTAGGGTCAAAGCTCAGGGCAAAAGTGCTGGGGTGGTTATTCAGCCATCCCGATGAACGCTATTTTGTCCGCCAGCTCACCACTTTGGTGAAGGAGGATTCCACTAATGTGAGCCGTGAACTCATTCGTCTGGAGAAGACTGGCGTTCTTATCTCGACCACAGAGGGGAAACAAAAATATTATCAAGCAAACCGGCAGAGTCCCCTCTTCAATGAGCTTCACGGACTGATTGTTAAGACTACGGGTGTGGCGGATGTCCTTCGCTCAGCCTTGGCACCATCCGTTGGACAAATCAGTGTCGCTTTCATATTCGGTTCAATCGCGAGCGGCAATGAAGATAAAGCCAGTGATATAGACATGATGGTAGCGGGGGATATTTCTTTTGGAGACGTGGTTTCCCTTCTTTCCAAAGCGGAGGAAAAACTGGGACGGGAGATAAATTCGGTTGTCTATCCGATTGCCGAGTTTAAGCGAAAAGTGAGAGATGACCATCACTTTGTGAAGACCGTGCTCGAGGGTGAAAAGATATTCCTGATAGGTGATGAAAGTGAGCTTAGAAGACTGGTTAAATGAAGGGCGATTAAAGACTCATACAACCAGCCAGAAAGAGCTTGAGCAGCTTTTTGCTGTATTTGAGCGTGATATGGCGGATGCCCAGGCAGAAAACCTGAGCACTGATAGGAGATTTACCACCGCATACAACGCCGCACTCATGGTGGCTAGAGCTGCTTTAGCCGTCAGCGGCTACCGAACGTCCGGTGAAGGTAACCACTACTGGACTATTCAATCCTTGGCTTTTACTCTCAAACCGGATGCTGAGATGACCACGAAATTCAATAAATTCCGCCAGAAACGTAATATCAGTGATTATGAGATGATCGGCATGGTTTCGGAGCAGGAAGTGGCGGAAATGATTGCCCTGGCACAAGAGCTTCGTGATATGGTGACTGAATGGCTGAAAAAGAATCATTCGGAACTGATAGGGAAGTAAGATATGCCGGCACACGACATCATAGATAACCGAAGCGAGATACTGGTTGACCATATCAACCGCATTCTCAGTTCCAGCGAGGCAGCGCGGTTCGCCGTGGGCTACTTCTTCCTCTCTGGATTTACCAGTA
>JAYEFR010000129.1:0-2994 GCA_034716155.1 Thermodesulfobacteriota bacterium | reverse complement strand
CTTTGTGATCTTTGCGTGAGGGAAAATTTTTTGATCTTCTATCTTTCGTCTTTTATCTTTCATCTTTTCGACTCTCGACTACTCTTAATCACCCAACACCCAAAACTTCTTTAACTCTCAACTCTTGATGCCCTCGCAAAAAGTCAGAGTGCATAAATTGGTTGAGTATCTGGGCCTAAGTCATTGTCGGGCGTATATTTCATGCAGTGTGAAATGATTAATCCGAATTTGGTTGCAAAACGGTATATTTTGCTCAAAAAACATTCTATATGATGCGAAAAGCTATCAAAAGATGGCATCAATGCCCTTCTCACTGCCGTTGCCCTGAATATATTCACACCAATGGCCTTGAGTGTTGCACAGTACCGCACAGCTTCCATCCCTCTCACCCTAAGACGCTTCACCCCGGTGAGCGTATTGTACTCCGACATAGTGGCTTCAACACCGGCTCGATAGCGGTACTTGTCGATAAATTCATCCGTGTGCTCTGACTTCCTCCTCCTGTCAATCCTCATTGCCTTTGTGGTATAGCGCAGATAAAAATTTTTCTTGCCCTTTTGTACCGGGCATTGCAAACGATGAGGACAGGCGGTGCAGGCATCCAGGGCAAATCTGACATTGTGACGATCCTTCTTTATCTTATGAGATACCGGAGCATGTCCACCTGGACACTTGATTATTCTTCCGTGGTGGTTGCATTCAAAATCGGCAAGGCTCAATGATTCATCTCTTGATTCTCCCATGCAGGGAGCCACAAGCTCTACCCCCATCTTCTGTGCCTGTTCATGATTGTCATCACTACCATAGAGGGAATCCGCCAGCACCTCTTGTGGGCCAAGACCCCGATCCTGCGCAGACTCTATGGCCGGAATCAACGCATGGACATCACTTTTATGAGACGGCTCCACCTCAACATGTGTGATCAGATTAAGGGTGGTTTCATCCTTGTCTTCAGTATAGGTTTCCATGACCTGTACCTGATACCCCTGACCCTTGTGCCCGTCATATGTGGCATCTACATCAGATGGGTTTTGTAAAGAGTCTGATGGAACTTCCTTGGCTGATCTGACCGCCACCTCTTGCGGCTTACCTTTAGGATCTTTGGTAATGATACATTGTTCCTCAAGCACCCTCAAGATAAGGCCATAGCTGCTCATCGAGAGTACCTCTTCGTTATCACTAAACCTTTGCCCCAGATCGAATAAATCTTTACTGAGCTTTTCCAATGTATTACTCGCCATTGATGGCTTTACTAAAGAGAATGCAGATAATGCCTTTTCACTCTCATATTTATGTACCATCTCTTCCGGTAACGTATCAAAGAGCTCTTTATGCTGGCGCTTCAGGTTCACCAGAAACTTGTTGATGGTCTGTACAAAGATCCTGATCCTGCCCAAACGACGCATATTGGACCGGATATGTACTGAATCTATTCTTTGCTTGCTGGCATCTACATCGAAACTCTCGGCTAATATTGCTGTAACCTCATTGAACAAAACCCCATCAAGCCCTTTCCCTATTACCAGATCCCGCATCCCCCACAGCGTTCGGGGACACATATAGGTCTCACTCTCATCAGTACTCATAATATCAAGCGCATAGTGCCACTGAAGGTTGAATGCAAATTGCTCTATAGTCTCATCATCCGAAAGATCAAGCATCTGCTGCAGTATTAATGTTCCCAATACCGCATACAACTCCTTAGTCGGTCGTCCGTATTCCTCGGAAAATGACTTGGCAAACTCTCCCACTGGTAATTCACATAATATCTTTTCCCGAAACAGACCTGCCCATGACTTATCCATCAACTTGCGTCGTTTCTTTCCAAGAAACCCCCAGGGATCGAATAAGTAACCGGTTTTGTGATCTTTGACTTGTATCATTGGTCCACCTTTAACTATACGATTATTCATTATATTTTATCTCATACCACATCCGAAAAGGCAAGCCTAAAATGCCCTTTTTCTTAATATTTCCAACCTGTTAAACCTTAATCGATTCACTTCATACTTTTTGCGAAAACATCAAACTTAGAACTTGGAATATAGAACTTGGGGAGACTCATTTTTCATAGAGAGATAAAATTATGGAAAAGTTTTTCACAAAAAGTGGAATATTTTTACATATAATGTAGCGCTTTTGTATAGCGTAAGATATAAATATCAAGGGAATACATATAGTTAGACTTTTGCCCGATTCTTGCCCATAAAAAATGGGGAATTTTAAATTAATTATGAGGGGGATATGTTTATGCAAAGGAAAAGGATCTTTTTGTATGTTTTCATAGGGCTTGTTGCATTTTTCTTCTCTTCTGGTTTTCTGGGGTTCTGCGTTGGCCCGGACTATGTACCTGCTTCCATCGAGTTTACTGATCCTCCAGACGGGCAGGTGCTTGACCCGGGTACAACATCAGTTACCATCCATGGAAGGGTTGTGGCAGGGGACAACGAGCCAATGAGCCTCAAGGCGGAAAATATGTCGGTCCCATTTAACAAGGCAACAGGTGAGTTCGAGTATGAGTTTTTCCTTAATCCTGATTGCATCTACTCCACATGCACATTTCAGGTGATCGACACCAAGGGGGTGATCAATAAGGAGAGGATATCCTTTGCCGTGGGGGATTCGTATGAGCCCGGGGCAGATGGGGTGGTGGACGATGCAGTCCGGTTATTACTCACGGATGGATTTATGGATGCGGTGGAGGATGTGGCATCACCCCTTATCGGCCCTATGTTAGATGACCTTATTGAATTACCCATGGTGATAGATTTAGGCCTTTTAGGTCAGATAGTGATTGACACCTTTGATATTGGAGAAGTGGCTCTGCAAATAGACATTAAAGAAGGGGATAAGATAGGGGCAAGCATATACATAACACCTGAAGAGGTGGGAGGTACAGCCGTTTTTATCGAGGGATATTATGATCCTCCCGGCACACTCTTACCGGACGTCTACATAGCGTTTTCAGCAGACGCTATAATAGTAGAAAATGCG
>JAYEFR010000128.1:0-15250 GCA_034716155.1 Thermodesulfobacteriota bacterium | reverse complement strand
TTATTTATAATCAAATAGGACAAAAGGAAATCCTTACTGGAAAATTTTGCCGCTGCATTTTGGGTTTTATGTAGCAAATATCAACATCCATGACCTACCCAACCTTTGGCATTGATATTGCCTTACTATCCACAAAGAGGAGGAATTTATTATGGATCAAGGAATATACACAGCAGCTGCCGGGGCTATGGCTATGGAAATGAGTCTTAGTATTATATCCAATAATCTCGCAAATAATAACACCACAGGTTTTAAGAAAGATACCATAAGCTTTGAACAATTCACAAAGGCATTAGATACCTCTAAGCTGGATAAAGGTCAATATCAAAGGCCTCCTATAGATGTACTGGCTAAGATGGATCATATAGATATAAGCCAAGGTTCTCTTCACAAGACAGGCAACCCTTTAGATCTTGCTATAGCCGGTGATGGTTTTTTTGCAGTTATGACAGCAGATGGCCCAAGATACACACGGGCAGGAAAATTTCTTATCTCTTCCGATGGACTTTTAGTCAATGCCCATGGTCAATCTGTTCAGGGAGAAGGTGGCGACATTATGCTTGGCCCTGGGAATGTAGTTGTTAATACTGACGGGAATATAACCTTGAATGGCGAAGCCATAGATAAAATACAGATAGTAACCATCCCGGAAGATGCACTTACCAGACAAGGATATAGCCTGTTTAATGTCAAGGAAGGAACCTACCCCGAACCTATGGATTCACCAAATGTAGTCCAGGGTGCCCTTGAAACATCCAATGTGGAACCCATAAAAGAGTTGGTAGGCCTAATAAATACCCAAAGGGCATATGAGGCGTTTCAAAAGACTATCAAGGCATTCCAGGATTCATATTCTTCATCCATACGTAACATAGGCACACTTGCCTAAAGGAGGTGGTTTTATGATTAAATCTATGTGGACAGCAGCAACAGGCATGAGCGCTCAACAGATGTTAATAGATGTACTGGCTAATAACCTGGCAAATGTAAATACTACCAGTTTCAAAAAGAGCAGGGCAGAGTTTGAAGACCTGCTTTATGCAACATATAAAGAAAAGGGCGCGCCTACTACCGCAGGAGGGAATACCCCTGTTGGGATTCAGATAGGTATGGGGACCAGACCTGTTGCTGTTCAAAAGGTGTTTACCTTAGGCGATTATGCCCAGACAAAAAATCAGCTTGATCTGGCCATCGAAGGTAACGGCTTCTTCTTGATGGTTTCTAATGATAAAGAGGTTTATACCAGAGACGGCACATTTAAGCTGGATAGTGACGGCTATATTGTAAATGCCGGTGGAGACAGGCTTCAACCTGAATTTGCTGTCCCGACCGATACCGCTAACATAACTATAGCCAAAAATGGTGACCTCTCATGTCTTTCAGCCTCAGGTGATATCTTAGCTACCATTCAGATTCCTACATACATCTTCACCAACCCGGCTGGGCTAAAATCTATTGGCCGAAACTACTATATCTCCACGCCTGCATCAGGTGATCCTGTGCAAGGGGTACCAGGGGAAAGTAACTTTGGCACCATAGCTCAGGGATATCTGGAGATGTCTAATGTGGAGGCTGTAGAAGAAATGATAAACATGATAGCAGGCCAAAGGGCTTATGAGATGAATTCAAAGGTAATAAGGACTGCTGATTCTATGCTTCAGGTAGCAAATGGACTTATAAGGTGACCCATATGTTTAAATATACCTTATATCCCTTTTTCATAATTATAACGATAATATACCTGTGCATACCGGACATATCTATGGCGTCCACCACAGTGATTTTTAAACCTAAGGCCTCTCTCTCAGATAAAAACATACATGTAGGCGATATAGCTGACGTTAGGGGCGATAGGGCGGATAAGCTATCAAGTTTGGTTATAATGAGATGCCCTACCGCTACATTGGGCACCACTATATCAAGAAAATATGTAGAAAAAAAGATCAGGGGTGAGTTTGGTGAAGATATCGTATTCAAAGGTGCTACAGATACATACGTTACTCAAAGATTTGTGCTTATCCCAAGGGATAGAGTTGAAAAAATCTTTAAAAAATCAATACTAAGTAAGAGCCCATGGCACGGAGACACTAAGATAACTATAGAAAACATTAGGATACCTGAACATATTAAGGTCATGGAAAGAGATAAAGATAAGATCCAAATGAAATTCTCAAAAAATGAAGATTTTAAGGGGCTAACCACAGCTACATGTGTCTTTGGTGCGGAATCATTCAAGCCTAAGGCCTTCCATATAAGCGCTATGGTAAGGGTTTTTATAGACGCACCTGTAGCAGTCTCGATGATTCGAAGGGGTGCCATACTATCACCCAAGGATATTAAAATTGAAAGAATAGATATCACCCGGCTACCGCCCATAGTAGTTGACGTGAAAGAATGCATAGGCATGAGGCTAAAGACCTCTATCAGGAAGGGAAATCCCATACTTGTATCAGGTATAGAAAGACCACCTGTTATCTCCAAGGGCCAGGGTATAATCATTGAGGCCATAGGGGAAAATATTACTGTAAGAGATGCAGGTATTGCCCTAAAAGATGGATATCTTGGACAGAATATCCCGGTAAAGAACATATCGTCGGGAAGAAAGGTCTTTGGCATTGTTGTTGCTTCTTCAAAGATAAGGGTTCATTTCTAGGAGGGATGGCATGAAGTTATACCATACAATATTATTTGTAGGCCTTGCAATCTTGATGGGTTCCTGCGCACACAGCCAGATAGAACCCATTATAGGAACAGAAGCACTTAGTGATCCGGTAGAGGAACAGACGGATGTGGTAAAATCCCCTGGCTCTCTATGGTCACCTAATGCCAGTCTTATAAACATCTATAGTGATGCCAAGGCAAGAAAGGTAGGAGACATAGTAATTGTACAAATTATAGAAAGTGCGTCTGCAACCAAAGAGGCAAAGACCAATGCTGAGAAGACTAATGAAGTGGACAGCTCCATAACAGATCTGATCGGCCTTCCATTGGATGAAGCAACGATTAAAGGCCGGTCTATAACACCGAGTGTAGGTGCCTCCACATCCACTAATTTCGAAGGCGACGCAGATACCTCTCGCAAAGGTGATGTGAGTGGCACGCTCCCAGCCAGGATAATGAGGATCCTCCCTTCTGATAATATGGTTATCAGCGGCAAAAAACAAATAAGGGTAAATGGTGAGATACAGTATATGATATTGTCAGGTATTATTCGACCTGAGGATATTAGTGCGAATAATACCATTTCCTCTACATGTGTTGCAGACATGAGACTGGATTATTATGGATCCGGCATCTTAGCAGACGCACAGCGTAGAGGTTTTATGTCAGGTATTATAGATAAGGTATGGCCATTTTGAGGTGGGATATGAGAAAGTCTATACTATTACTTATTATTATGCTCGCAATAACACAGCCTATGTACGGGGTTCGGATAAAAGATCTTGTAGAGATACAAGGTGTCCGTGAGAATAAACTTATAGGTTATGGTCTTATCGTAGGTCTAACCGGGACGGGTGATAAGGCTGGCTCTGAATTTACTGTCAGATCCATGGCCAACATGCTAAGGAATATGGATATAGCAATCGATCCAAACCTGTTGAAGGTAAAAAATGTGGCTGCAGCAATGGTCACTTCAACCCTGCCGCCTTTTGCCGAAAGTGGCCAATATATCGATTGTACAGTGTCATCTATTGGAGACGCAACCTCACTTTTAGGTGGCACCTTGATCTCAACACCTTTATATGGACCTGATGCAAAGGTGTATGCAATAGCCCAAGGTCCTATTTCTGTAGGGGGGTTTTCTGCAGCAGGGGCATCGGGTACAGGAGTGACAAAGAATATCCCAACAGTAGGAAGAGTACCACATGGTGCATTGGTAGAACGTTCCATTGAGCTTGAACTGGGTGATCATCTAAAACTTATTATGAACAACCCTGATTTTACCACTACACACAGACTGGCTAAATCTATAAACAGGCATATGGGTAAACAACTTGCTTTCCCAGTGGACATCTCCACTGTAAAAGTAGACGTGCCAGGTGATTATACTGAAAATATTGTAGCATTTGTTGCCATGATAGAAGGCGTGGATGTGAGTCCGGATTCAAAGGCCAAGGTGATTGTAAATGAGAGAACAGGTACAGTAGTCATGGGCCAAAATGTAAGGATATCAACAGTGGCCATCGCACATGGAAATCTAAGTATAAGGATAACAGAAGAACCCCAAGTTTCTCAGCCACTTCCTTTCTCCAGGGGAGCTACTGTCATTACACCCCAAACAGGTGTAGTAGCTGAAGAAGGTGGAAGAAGGCTTATGGTAGTGCCAAGTGGTGCTGCCATAGGAGACCTTGTAAGTGCATTAAATGCTATCGGGGTTACCCCAAGAGATTTAATAACAATACTGCAAGCCATAAATCAAGCAGGTGCTCTCCATGCAACCCTGGAGGTCATATGATTCCGGAGATATCTTCATTATTCCATCTCAGATCCTCCAATCCGGAAGAGGCCTTGAAGAAAACGTGCAAAGCATTTGAGTCTATATTTACCCATCAACTCTTAAAGACCATGGGGAACTCTATGCCAGAGGGGTTTATAAACACAGGGCTGTCAGGAGAGATATACAAAGATATGTTATATATGGCAGTGGCACGCTCTGCATCAAAAGGCAAAGGACTGGGTATTGCAGAAACCCTGTATAGTCAAATGAGAAGTTGTGTAGATCACAAGATATGAAAAGATACAAGGAGGGATGCTGTCTTATTAAGAAACTTTATCTCCCACCGATACGATTATCAGGGGATTTAAATGAAGATTAAAGATATAAACAGCATCTATCCCTCCTTAAGTAAAGAAAAGGAGGTGAAATAAGGCCTGAGGATATAGCAACAAAGGGGATACCGCCTACTTAAATGATAAAAAGATGACACCTTATGGACATCCGGATGTATATACCCTTGAATGCATCATCTTTAGTCCTGGGCCATAAAAGATTATGACTTCCAAAGAGATTATAACTACAAAAGGACTTTCTGAAGAAAAGGGCCTGGTCTTAAGACTTATATCGCTACTAGAGGAGGAGCTGGAATCTGTATCAAATGGAGATGCCTCCAGGCTGGAGGAATCCATGCCTCAAAAGCAGAAACTCATTAATAAGATCATTGCTAACAGAGATTGCATAATACTGCCTGATAAAGGCCCATCTCGAGAAGATGCCCTTAAGATAAGAAATCTGCAACAAGAGCTCATCGGTCTATGGAGAAAGGCTACCGGTCTTAATGAGGTGTCAAAAGGGCTTGTGAGAAAAAGGCTTTCTGAGATTGATGAGCAACTCAAGCCTTTCTTCCCCAGGCCTACAACTGGATATGACAAATCCGGAAAAAGATCCACTGTATCACCAAACATCATAAAGGGGGGGGTGTAGTATGCCAGGTCTTAGTGGGGCGCTCAGTATTGCCAGGTGGTCTCTATATGCCTCCCAGTTAGCTGTAGAGATCACCTCCCATAACATAGCAAATGCCAACACACCTGGATACTCCAGGCAATCTCTAAGATTAAGCGCAAATTATCCTATAAATATGGGACCTGGACAGATTGGGACAGGTATAAAGGCAGAAGAGGTTCAAAGGGCTTATAATCAATTTATAAACGATCAGCTTTGCAAAAAAAAGTCGGACTATTATTACTGGGATGCACAGAAAGAAACCCTCGAAGGAATTGAGCCGATCTTCAATGAGAGTGAAGAATATGGCATAAACTACCTGATGGGAGAGTTCTGGAACGCGTGGGGAGACCTAATGGATAATCCGGATGGTTTTCCACAAAGACAGGCTCTAGCTGAAAAAACCAACACTTTAACTCAGGCCATAGGCAGTATTGACTATGATCTCAGGGCATATCAAGGCCATATAGATAATAGCATAAAGGGTTCTGTAGATAAGATAAATACTATTACAGAACAGATAGCAAGTCTGAATCTAGAAATATCGACTGTCGAGGTCGAAGGTTTGATAAACGCTAATGACCTAAGGGATAAAAGGGACATGCTTGTTGAGGAGCTCTCTGAATATATGGATATATCCTATTATGAAGAAGAACAAAATGGCCAGCTCATGGTCTATGTGCTGGGGGGCACACCACTTGTCCTGGGTAAAGATTCATACCCTCTATCCTATGAAAGAAATGGTTCCACTGGATACGCAGACATCTTCTGGAGTGATATATCCGGCAGAAAGGTGAATATAACCAATAAACTTGAGGGCGGCAAGATTGCCGGATGGGTGGACGTGAGGGATACCAAGATAGATTCTTATCTGGATTCTATGAACACCCTTACAGAGGAACTTGTCTGGCAGGTAAATTCTTTGCATTCCGAAGGTGTTGGGCTAAAGTCGGTAAGTGAAATGACAGGCACGGTGAGCATTTCAGATCCTACTGCCCAGATCGCTGCAGCAGGATATTCATTCAGTGATAAGTTTCAGGCAGGCGACTTTGATATAGTGGTATACGATTCTAATGGTAATGCGATGAGAAGCACTGTAACCCTAGCTGCAAACGCCACAGTTAATGACCTTATAGGCGCTGGTGGTATAGGCGGTATCAGTAATATGAATGCAGAAGTTGACTCTAATAACAAACTCCATATATATGCGGATTCAGGTTATACATTTGTTCTAAGCCCAAATGACTCATCAGACTCCAATAATGCACTGGCTATACTTGGTATCAATACATTCTTTTCGTGGGATGCTGATGTCGGCACATTTACCCAGACTATTGGTCTAAATCCAGAGGTGAGTTCTGATACCGAACTGATTGCAGCCGGATATCTGGATAGCGACAACAAGGTAGCCCAGGGTGACAACCAAGTGGCACTAGGCATATTTGGCTTGCAGGATAAGGTTTTAGATATCTCCGGTAACAATACTACACTAGATGGATTTTATAGTTCATTTGTATCCGAGGTTGGTGTGGGTGTCCAGAGTGCGCAAATGAATGAAAAGTATAACGATACTTTATTGACGCAGTATACCCAGAGAAAAGAGTCTATTACAGGTGTAAATCTGGATGAAGAAATGGCCACCTTAATAAAATTTCAGCATGCATATCAAGCTGCTGCAATATTAATATCCATAACAGATGAGATGATGGAGACATTGCTTTCTGTAAAGAGTTAGAGTAAGATTACATCCTATAAGTTTATGCCATAGGAGGGCGCATTGCTCATCTTGACACGGAAGGTCGGAGAATCAATTGCAATAGGGGATGATATTCAGATACGTGTGGTAGATATTAAGGGGGCTCAGGTAAAGATTGGGATAGATGCCCCTTGCGATATAAAGGTCCACAGAGAAGAAATATACCTTAAGATTCAAGAAGAAAATATGCGCGCATCCATGGTTGCAAAAGATGCCCTTGTATCTGTAGAAGATTTGATACCACAAAAAGACAAAAATAAGTCTTGAAATAGATTGATGTTTGGAATATCATTGAAGGCAAATTATTAGGAGGAGGGTAAGGTATATGCTAAATACAATTAAAACATTATTTACGGTCCCTTTTAAAATTTTTCGTTTCATAACATATAACGCCTTTGTTTATGGTGTTTTTTCAGGGACAAAATTTATTTGTAAAACATGTTTCAAAGCTACCAAGCTCATCTTCATGAATCCCCTGGTTATCGGCATGGTACTAGGAGGAATTTCAACATACATCTTGATTGATGAAGATCGAAGGAAAAAGGTCTTAGATCTAATAGGCCTATAGGAACCAAATAAATGGATAAGGAGGTATCAATTATGAAGAAATTTTTAGGTGTGCTTCTGGTAATGGCAATAATAGGAGGTGCGGCTTTTATATTGGCGGATGAGGAAAAGAGAAAGAAGATCCTGGGGATGTTAGGTTTATAATCCTTAAGGGCCTAAGCTGGCCATCATTCAGCCAGTTTAGGTAATCCCTGTCTGCCCTTGGCAGATGCCTAGCAGGGTTATCTTTCAGTAGTTATTCCTAGCGATACAGCACTTATTATTGCTATTGCTAAGGTGGGGAGTTGGTGTTTAACACACCAACTCCCCACCTCTAATTTAATCTAATTTCTCTACAGTAATTGCCTCTGCAGGGCAGAGATCTGCTGCTTCCTTGGCATCTTCATAGCCATCATCATCAAACTCACCAATGGATATATTGCCTTCCATAGAACCGCCTACCACCTGAGCCTTCCCATCGTCGTCCTCTTCAAAATGATCAGGGTCCATGGAGAAGCAGACCGCATCCTCGAGACATTCGTCCTTATCAACCTTAATCCTGTATTTCATACCTATCTCCTCCTAATAAAGATCCGTTTATGTCCCTCAAACATGTAAAAATATCTATCTCAAAATGCTTACATCTTCAGCCAACCACATATTTGAGGAACGGGTTTGCATAGAGTAATATCAATTCTATGACCAATGCATATATGGCCAGAGACTCTATCATTGCAAGACCGATCATCAAGGTTACCGTAATCTTACCGGAAGCCTCAGGGTTTCTGGCCACACCCTCACAGGCACCTCTTACTGCACTACCTTGACCTATGCCTGTACCAAACGCACCAATTCCCATGCCGATACCTGCAGCAATAGCTATCCCGGTAAAGAAAGAAATTGCCCCAGGAGCTAGATCCCCTTCACTAGCAAGCAGCACAGATGCTCCAATTAGCATAAAAGCTGTTGTAGCTATAAATAACAAACCAACGTCCTTCATAAAAAAACCCTCCTTAACTTTTATTATCTTTAATCTTTAGTCTTTAGTGCCCTTCTTCCATTGCACCGCTTATATACATCATGGCAAGTAAAGTAAATACAAGCGTCTGTATGAGTGCGGTAAATATCATCAAGGCCAGGACAGGCATTGGGATTAAAAATGGAGCTAAGACCAGGATAATCACCAACACGAGGTCTTCACCAAAAATATTCCCGAAAAGCCTCACAGTCAAAGATAGCGGCCTTGCAAGATGCCCTATAATCTCTATTGGTATCATGAGCGGCGCCATCCACCAGATAGGGCCTGTAAATTGCTTTACATACTTCATACCATGCACCTTTATCCCTATAATATGAGTAAGAAAAAATACAACGATAGCCATGGATGCATTGGTATTAACGTTTGCTGTGGGTGAATAGAACCCTGGTATAATATCGCCAAGATTGGCGACCAGGATAAAAATCGCTAGGGTGGCTATCAATGGAAAAAATCTCAAGCCATCCTCACCCATAGTGTTTACAGTGAGGTCCTTTAACCCTCCTACTGCAACTTCAAAGAAATTCTGCAACCTGCCCGGGACCATCTTGAGCTTCCGCACTACTATAAGTGATATACCTACAAGTAGTAGCATGTAAAACCACATATAAGTTATATGATACAGGTGGTTCCCATCTGTGAGATTAAAATATCTCTCCATAAAGAGTGCCAAAGGATGCGTAATAAAATCAAGTAAAAGCACCGGATGTTCCATGTCAATCTCCCCCTGCAAACAGATATGTAAACCATGCATAGCCTACGATACTACACATAACTACAGATAACCCCAAAAACAGCCCTATAATATTCACATGCATCCATGTAAGGATTGCAAGGACTGCAATCCCTATGGCTGTAAGCCTTAAAATAAATCTTATTATCATGTAGGAAGTGCCCTTATTAGCTGGTAAATTAATTGCTCTACGTGCATGTCTCTTCATCCACTGAAAATTTGCCATGCATATAACCCCGCCCCAAAAGACACCGGACGCAAAACTCTTGTCTATAGCTAATAGGGTCGATATACATAATACAAGCCAGATAGTAAGAGATAGATATTCTATTCGTTTTTGTATAGTATCCTCAGGATTATTTACCTTTGCCCAAATCATCTATTTTTCCTTAAAGAACCTAGTATATGTCTTGTACATAATCCTGAATCCTGCGAGTATACCACAAAATATCAATACCAGGGTGAATATAGGCTCGGTTCCAAAACGATTATCGATGTACATCCCTACAACAAGACCAAGGATTATGGAGATCACCATGGCAAACCCCATGGTGGTAATGTCTGCTACCTGTAGGTATATCCTTCTTTTATCCTTATCTTTATCATTATTTTCCATGCAAGTACCTCTAGATAATAAAGAACATAATAATGAATAGTCATTCATATTGCAAGAAAAGTTTTTATACTCGGGAGAATTTCTTATTTATACCTGATGAACTCGTAAAAAGTCTAAAACGACGTCATTGCGAGCGAAGCAAAGCACTCTTGTGGAGCATAACTATATGATATTATTAGATTGCTTCGTCGCTGAAGCTCCTCGCAATGACATGCTCAGTTACTTTTTATGACTGGTAATTACTCAGGTGGATAGGCTGAAGGCCGAAGGCTTTTAGGTAAAAGACTTATAAAACCCTATAATAGCATAGCCATTCAAGTATCCTATTCCCAAAATACGGCCTTTGCCGCCCAGAGGATATCAGTATCCTTCAGTCTAATAGCTTTCAGGCTAATAACCTTCAGCCTAATAACCTTCAGCCTAATAACCTGAGCAGTTACTATGACTGTATCATACCTAGTTGAGTTGAAGGACATATTTGATTGGAATGGAAGTATGTGTTATTTCCGTGCTAAAATATATCTAAATCATGCGGTAAAAAGTGAAACCGATTTTCTTTGCCTCTTGATTACCTCAAGATTACTCAAGATTCATTTCCGCACTAACTATTTTCATATAAACTGCCATGGCCTTTGCGGCCACAACTAAGGATGAAGAGCTATCAGCTGTATAAGAAGAGACCTTTGCACAATGGTTTTTATATTCATTGCGAGGAGGTTTTTAGGCCGACGTGGCAATCCCATTGGTTGCAGGCACTTTGAGATTGCTTCGCTAAAGCTCGCAATGACAATATGGGTATTATGCAAAGGCCGATGAGGGCAAAAGGCCCCTACAAAGCTTTCTGCCTATTCTCATATAAACTCTTCATGCCTGCTGGGCAGGCACAACCAAGGATGAAAACATGCTCGGGATGAGGGAAACATCCATTCCTGAAAACTGGCCCCTGATCCCAAGTGTCTGAAAAAGTGAAATATTGTTATTCCTGGATAGAAGTTTCAATGTCTATGCTCAGGTTATCTACATGATTACTAAGAGAATTCTCTATCTTGTAGCCTACCTTTTTAAATACATGCAGCATCTGCGCATTATCCTCCCACACATGCGCACTCATATGTTTAAAGCCATTATCCTTTGCAATATCGATCAAATACCTTAATAAGAATGAGCCTACACCCATATTCTGCCAGTTAGGATGAACCATGATAGCAAACTCACATGTCTCACCCGAAGATATATCGGCTGCCTCACGAGTATAGTGAGCAACGGCGAATATCCTTTCATCTCTATTTCGAGCTTCTGTAACCACTAGGGCCATGGCTGTTTTGTAATCTACATTTGCCAGTGGTTGTGCCTGCTGATGATGAAGGGCGGAGACACTTCTTAAAAATCTATAAAACTTATCAACCCTGGACATGGCATAGAACAGGTCCTGAATGCCCCTTTCATCTGTTATCTTGATCGGACGTATAAAGAGCTCCCTGCCTTCGAATGTCTTTCCCAGTTCATATTTGTGGGGATATATGGCATATTCCGGCGGCAACACCTGATCTTTGTATACATATTTGAGTCTCTTTGCCTCTTCAAGCAGCCATGCCCTGAACTTGGGGTGCGCAATGGTAATAAGGGCAAGTGTCCTCTCCCTGATTGACTTGCCAAATAGATTTACACTCCCATATTCAGTGACTACATAATTTACGTCTGTCTGGGTGGTAATAACACCAATCTTTCTGTCGGTAAATTCAGGCACAATACGTGAGGATCTCCCATCTCTTGATGTAGAACGCAGTGCAATAATTGCCTTCCCCCCGGGGGAGAGCATAGCCCCGCGGTTAAAGTCTGTATCTCCGAGGGTGCCGAAATAACCCATATAGCCACTCATCGCAACACAGGACTGCCCTGTAAGATCAATCTCCACAGCACCATTGATTGCCACCATCTTATTATGACGGCCTATTAAGACAGGATTATTTGTATACTCCACGGATCTCAATTCCACTCGAGGGTTATTGTGAACAAAATCAAACAACTTCTTTGTGCCGAGACACAGACTGGCAACTATCTTGTCTGGATTCACGCCCTTTTCCTTATTTGTGATCACACCACCTTTCACAAGGTCGCAGACAGAATCAGTGAGAATCTCTGTATGAATGCCTATATCCCTCTTTTCTTTAAAGGCATCGAGCGCGGCATTAGGGAGCCTTCCAAATCCCACCTGGATAGTAGCACCATCATCTATTAATCTTGAGATATGCTCTCCAATAAGCCTGGTCTCACTATCAGGCTCTTCAGGTGGATTTTCAATCAAGGGTTCGTTATGCTCTATTATATAATCCACCTTATCTATGTGTATGAAACTGTCCCCCATTGTCCTGGGCATCTCTTCATTTACCTGGGCTATCACTGTATCAGCATATTCTATAATGGTTCGAGTTATATCAACACACACACCAAGGCTCATATAGCCATGTTCATCAGGAGGGCTTAAGTGAATAATAGCTGTATCTATCTTGATATGTCCCTCTTTAATAAGTTTTGTTAAACTAAAGGATGATACAGGCGTATGATCAGCCATCCCTTCTACAAATGCAGAGCTCATAACAGGAGAGACAAAAAATGCCTTTACACGAAAGCGAGATCCAAATTCCCCGCCAAATTCTGAAAAGGAGCTTAACGGAATAGTAGTATATATCTCAACATCGGAGAGTTCCTTGTTTTCAGCAATAAGCCTTTTTACTAGATATTGGGGCTCGCCGCAGCCGGCTTCAATAAAGATCCTGGCCCCCGGTCTAATTGCCTCTATGATATGTTCCGGCGATACCTTTTTCTTCTCATAACCAACCCTCCACACATCATCCCCCTTATAGTCAATAAATACCAGAAACACAGCCGGCAGCAATGGTTTGCCCCATTTCCCTGCACTTCGCTAAGATATCTTCTGTGATCTCTCTCTTAGCCACGATTGGATCAAATACCTTTTTAAAACGATAGCCCAGGCAGATACGCTCAATACTTAGTAGCGCGCCTGATCCATCGTTGCCTGCATTTATAAAGACCACGTACGGCTTGCGGAAGACCCTTTTGTCATCCCTTGCCTTCTCATACGTGCGGTCAAAAAAGTCTTTGATAGCACCAGCCATATACCCAAAGTACTCTGGCGAGCCAATGGCTATCCCCTTACAGGAAAGAAGATCATCCAAGGTCGCCTCAAACGCAGGTTTTAATATCGCTTCCGCCCCGTCAATAGAGCTGACCCCTTGCGCAACAGCCAGGGCCATCTTTTTATTATTGCCACCTTGTGAATGATATACAATCAGTATCTTTGACATGCCCAATAAATTCACCCGGATAATAATTACTCTTAACAAATATCCTTTCATTATAAAAGAGAAAAAAAGGGGGGAAGGAGACAGGGAAAGGGGGTCTATTGTTAAACTCAAACATTCGGTGTATAGGGACATTCACAACAGTGGGGGTTATAGAGCAATGAAGATTAAGTTTTTCGCCGTGGGAGGCACGATAGATAAGGTATATTTTGATAGGAAAAGCACATATCAAGTGGGTGAGCCAAGGCTCGATGAGATATTAACACAGGCGAATGTCAACCTTGAATATGAATATGAGTCCATCATACAAAAGGATAGCCTTGACCTTACAGATGAAGACCGTGAATTGATTTTCGACAGAATAAACAGGGATAGGCATCATCATATCGTGATGACCCATGGTACAGATACCATGATTCAAACTGCCAGGAAACTGCAGACCATACAAGATAAAGTGATAGTGCTTACTGGGGCGATGCAGCCTGCCAAGTTTAAGTCAAGCGATGCTGAATTTAACATAGGCTGTGCAGTTGCTGCGGTTCAGTCATTATCACCTGGTGTTTATATTGTTATGAACGGGCGCATCTTTAATCCAAACAAGGTGCGGAAAAACCTGGAACTCGATTGGTTTGAAGATGCGTAATCGATTTTTGGCTGTCAGCTCCAGAAACGGGTCCAGAAACGGGGTCAGATCTTTCATATTGACAATCGACTTCAATCATCCTTTAGCAGGAAAAACACTTTTCCTTGAAGTGAAAGTTCTCAATTCCCAATAGCCTTTTTTTCTGTTACAAAAAATGATGCTATAAATGCCTTTCGGCCTGAAAGGTGCTGAGGGTATTTTGAAATGGAAATGATGAGTAAATTGTTTGAAAATAGCGAGATCAACGGCATAGAGTTGTCGAATCGTTTCGTTCGATCAGCGACATGGGAGGGAATGGCTACCGATGACGGAGCTGTCACCCCGAAACTGATTGAGACAATGGTTAATCTGGCCAATGCAGGCCTCGACGCAATCGAGCTAAGCGGTGGTCTGCGCACGAGCGGCAAACTGTCTCCCAGCCGAGCTGGGATAAACGCTGAGGACAAAGAGGCCTATTTCAAGGAAGATGCGCGTGCCTTTAAAAATGAGATCAACATCCCGTTGATTCTGGTCGGTGGCACGCGGTCTTTTGATGTCGCCGAGCGCATTGTGGAAGAGATGGTGACGGACTATATCTCCATGAGCCGTCCGTTCATCAGGGAACCAGATCTGATCAATCGGTGGAAAGCCGGGGATCGAAGCAAGGCCAAGTGCAAATCAGACAATCTGTGTTTCAGCCCGATTTTTAAAGGAGACGGGGTATACTGTGTAACCAAAGAGCACGAAAAGACGGAGTGAAAAGATAAAGACAGTCTTTTACATTTGTCTGCAGAGTTGCCTTGTTTATCGGCATCACGTTTGTAATGGCAGGGGATGGCACCCTGGCTCCATGGGATCCGACCCAAAAGCTGGCCGTTAAAGGTTTTCACCGCTATCAGACCTTTTTGGACAGGAATACAAAAGATTAAACGCATAGAAACCCCATGCACACGGGCACGGATGTGTAAAAAACTACCCAAAGATAGAACTTTATTTCTCACATTTGGTAGTCTTCTACACACGCATCAGGTTACCAATTCTATGCATCAAGATCAACTAGTCGATATTATGCATCTTTTCCCTGATTTTGGTTGCAATTTGAGTTGGCATGATTATTGAGTAGTTTTATAGTCTATATTTTCGGAACGGAGGAGGTAAGTATGAAAAAATTATCTATC
>JAYEFR010000127.1:0-15304 GCA_034716155.1 Thermodesulfobacteriota bacterium | reverse complement strand
AAATGCATCATGACGATCATCAGCATACTTCAATCCCTCATATTGCTTGATTGCAGAAGGATCGGCAAGATGGACACAGTCATAACCAGCATCCATTAACCCATCCACAAGCCGGTACCAGTTGTAGATACTCTCCAATACTATTCCTTGAAGCTCACCCCGAAATGGCTCCAATGCCCCCAGTATATCAGGAAGATTATTACAAACCCTCTTTTGATATACCCTCTTCATCGTACCCTTCTCCATAACCCCAACATACGTATTCCTTGAATGTAAATCCATACCCGCGTATAATTCCCTCATACGACACCTCCTTTTGTTTTATCCCTACAATGCCACAATATCTCTTACGATGGGAATGAGATGCCTTTTATATGGTTATCAAGTCTACGTTTGACTTATGTTCTCGGTTCCGACACATAAGGAGTATGAGACAAAATGAAAAAATTAGCCCAACCATTCATCCCAACCGACCGCTAAAAACGGCAGCTGAATTCAAGCGTTGGGCAGCTAAAACTGGAAATGAATATAATAAATCCTTGACATTTCATACTTGGTGTAATTACAATGTAGATACCTATCAGATCAAGGAGGTAAACCGTGAGAGGACGTGTTGTAAAAATTGGTAATTCCCAAGGCATCCGTATCCCAAAACCTATACTTGAGCAAACAGGAATTATGGAGGACGTTGAGCTTGAGGTAGAGAAAAATCAAATCATTATTCGCCCTATTTCAGATCCAAGAGTTGGTTGGGATCTTGCTTTCAAAACAATGGCCGAAAATGATGATGATTTGTTGATACACGGAACTGAAAATATCTCACATTCTTGGGATGAAGAAGAATGGCAATGGTAGTCAATCGATTCGATGTATATTTGATAAATTTTGATCCTACTGTTGGATCTGAAATTCAGAAAACCAGACCCTGTTTGATTATTTCGCCTGATGAAATGAATAGACATATCCGCACCATTATTGTTGCCCCGATGACTACTGCGGGCAAGGATTATCCCACAAGGATATCATGCAAATTTAAAAAGAAAAAAGGTCAAATCGTTTTAGACCAGATTCGAACAATAGATAAAACGCGACTCATAAAAAAGCTTGGTTCTATTAATCCAGAAACTCAGGCGGAGGTTATTTCTGTCTTACAACGGCTATTTGCATTTTAAGTCTGCCCAGGAATAAAAGACGGAAACGGGTCACCCATTAAAAGTTCCTGTCAATAAAAAAATACTACTCCATCGCAAAAAAAGTTGTTTTTTTGCAGGGTTTACCATATTGCCGGCATAATCTGTCTTTAGCTCCATTTTCTGCATCCTTATTTTCACTTATTTATGGTGGGCGGTTATGATCCGCACATATATTCACCTGTCAGGTTCAAGGCCAGTACGTTTCACAGGATCATCCCGAACTTCATGCTTCAGGGTGGCGATTTTACCAATCATAACGGAACAGGCGGCAAGTCGATTTACGGCAGCAAATTTGACGATGAGAATTTCACGCTCAGCCACACAAAACAGGGGATTGTGTCAATGGCAAATGCGGGTCCTAACACAAATGGCTCGCAATTCTTTATCACCACGACCAAAACTGCCTGGCTTGCTTCCTTCGCCTTCTTGTTATCTACTCTCTACTTAACATATGGCTTTGGGCAACAAACCGCTGAGACCTGACCTCGTTTTTTTATGTTGCATCAATTATTATCTCTATATATAAAATGTAATAGTTATATGATATTTAATCTCGAAGAATAATCAACACCATGGGCAGTTAATTGAAAATAGGGGTTGGAAAAGCAGGGGGGTGCTCATGAAAACAAATAAAAGGAAATGGTTAGCTCTAGTAGTGGCATTGTTCATTATGGGAGGATTAATTTTCATTCCTGGCCAGGCCATGGCAAAGACCACGCAGGGTGATATAGCCTTTAAACTTGCCGGCCTTCTTGGTTTGGATGTCAGGTCAAAGGACGCTGTAATCGCTTTGACTGAATGGGTGGGGATCGTTCCCTCGGGGGGATGGGATACCACAGCACTAGCTCAGCCCACTTTTATTAGTGCCCTTTTTACATCGGTGGATAATGCAATTGCCAAAGGTAAGATATCTCCCTCTCCCGCATTAGGCAATGCTTCGACCCTGGTCGCCGCAGCCTGTACAGCGGCAGGAATGCCAAGCGCAATTGTTGTAAATGCCATAGTTAAAGCCGGAGGAGATAAGGTAAATGCCTCTACAGGGGCTTCCTATGGTGCCTCCATTGCTGCTGGTGTTCTCACAGTTGGAAAGGGTCTGGTTCCTTTGACTGGTGGTCCGAGTGGCGGTGGAGCCGGCGGTGGCGGTGGGGTTGGGACTCAGAGCCGGTAGCGGAGGTAAAATATGGTTAAAGGATTAAGCTTTCTTCCGGCGACTCTTATTATCGTGTTTTTACTGACGGCTTTACCTGTCTTGGCTCAAATGGAAGGCCCTTACAATGGGGGCATAAAGCTTGGACCTTTGAAGATACGTCCTTTTGTCGGAGTAATGGAAACGTATAGCGACAATATATATCAAAATTATGATGGCAAAGAGGATGAAAGTGATTACCTTGCCACCTTTTCTCCCGGGATTCAATTTTTGCTCCCTTTGAGGCAGCATAGATTTCAGCTAGGATACCGGGCAGATATTAACAAGTTTAATGATTTTCCGGAAAATGACTATACGAATCAGCATGCAGAAGGAGAGTTAAATCTGGACTTTCCAGGCGGATTGATTTTTAATATCTCCGATTATTATTCAAATTCGGAAATTCCACGGAAATGGAAAAAGCAGCCCGGGGTATTAAAGGAAGACGATCCATATCGTGAAAAGCCATATAAGGCGAATGATCTTAATGTTCAGACAAAATACAATGTTGTGGGGCGCTGGTCTGTTGGTCTGAGGTATAATAATTATGATTATGGCTATTCTGAAAATTATGACAAAAGCGGAGACTACAAGCGGAATCTCTATGGGGGTTCTATTTATTACCGGTTAACACTTAAGACAGAGGCCCTGCTGGAATATAATTATTCCGATGTGAATTACAAGACCAATAACGATTATGACAACAAAAATCATACGGCTTATGCAGGTATTGGCTTTGACCCGACAGCCAAGGTGAGCGGTTACCTGAAACTTGGTGGGGTCAGAAAAAAGTATGAGAAAAAATATGAGAATACCATAAACAAAAAGGATGATACATTCGATGAATTCTCCACCCTTGTTGATCTCGATTATAAAATTTCTCCCTATAACGTGCTAACTTTAAAGATGTATCGTGCTATTGATGAAGATGTTGATACCAATAGCCCCCTTATAAAAAGTGAGGCCTCTTTGAGATGGCAACACATTCTTGGCTGGAATGAAAAGATAAGTCTGAATGCAAACTTTGGGTATGGTAAGGATAAGTATGAGGAAAAATCAATCAATGTGGATGGAAAGGCCGAGGAAAGAGAAGATGACAGGTTGTATGGTGGGGCAGGGATTGACTATGCAATCCAAAGGTATCTTACTTTTGGCTTGAATTATACCTATATAGATAACGATTCAAATTTTAAAAAACATGATTACATTGAAAACAGGGGTTCCCTAAAGGCTGTAGTGGCATTCTAATGGGATACTGTTAAAAGGGTTTATATGAAAACAGGGGTCAGGGATCAGGTGCCAGTTTTCGGGGATGGATATTCTCCCATCCCGGGCATATTTTCATTCTTGGTTGTGAACGCCCCGCGGACATAGAACTTTTTATATACTTAGACCAGGAGCTCATTAGTGTGTAGATCTCTTTTTTGTTTTCTAACTATTATAGTTATCGGGATTTTTTTATACTTCCCTGCCCTCTCTCTGCTCAGGGGGATTACATTATAGGGCCGGAAGATGTTATCGAGATCATCGTGTGGGACCATGATGACCTGAGACGAACATTATCTGTCTCCCTGGAGGGCAAGATCTCTTTCCCTTTGATCGGAGAGGTAATGGCATCCGAAAAGACCACTCAGCAACTGGAAAAGGACATTGCAAAACTGCTGGGGGATGGATATATTGTTCATCCCCAGGTTTCTGTTACAGTACGTGAATATAAGAGCAGGTACGTCTTTGTCATGGGAGAGGTAAACAATCCAGGGACTTATCCCGTTAGTAAAGAAAACACACTCCTTTTTATCCTTTCCCAGGCTGGGGGGGCTACAAGGGATGCAGGGGAAGAAGTGGTCATCATCCGGCCGAAAAATCGCAGTCCCCGGGGGATAACCCTTAAAGAGGCAGAGCTCAAAAGAGAAGAAATTATCAAGGTAAACTTAAAGGATGTTTTAAGTGGCGACATAAAACATAACGTGATCATCCGTGAAGGAGACTCCATTGTTGTGCCCAAGATGTCCTATTTCTTTGTCATGGGAGAGGTAAAAAAGCCGGGGAAGTATAATCTCGATCGTGGCACTACTGTCCTTATGGCTATCAGTATTGGCGGAGGGCTGACCCAAAAGGCAGCACCCAGCCGCACAAAAATTATCCGGGAAGAAAGAGGAGAACGGACAGATTTTGAGGTTAAAATGGGAACCCTTATTCAGCCCGGGGACACCATTGTTGTACCTGAAAGATTTTTTTAAGGGGGAAGGATTTTTACTATGTACAATAATCCTTCAGACGAATTACAAGATGAAATAGATATCCGCGACCTATGGCGGGTGATTCTCAAACGCCGGTGGGTTATTATTACGTTATTTGCCGTTGTGGTTACTACAGTAGCCATCTATACCCTTACCTTGGTCCCTGTCTATTGCTCTACAGCCCAAATTCTGATTGAAAGAACAAATCCCAATATCCTGAGTATCCAGGAGATGCTTGCTGTGGACCCATCAGGGCAGGATTTTTATCAGACCCAGCATAAAATCCTCCAATCCCGTTTTTTGGCCAGTGAAGTGATAAAACGCCTCAATCTGGCTAGCTACCAGGAGTTCAAACCTGAGGAAAAAGGGGATGAAAGTGCATTAATTTCTCAAATAAAAGGAGCGTTTAAGCACTTAAATATTGTACGATCCCGAAGGCCTGATATTGAGAATAAAGAATATGAAGCCCCCTTCTTAGGCGAAGACCCTTCTTTTATAATAAACGATATGGGATTGGTGGGCGCCTTCTTAGGACGCTTGAAGGTTGAACCGGTTCATAACACCCGTTTGGTAAACATAGGTTTTGAGTCTGCCGACCCCCGCCTTTCTGCTCTGGCGGTAAACACCCTTATCCAGGCTTATATTGACTGGAATCTGGGTTTGAGGCTTAAGGGCCAGAAGGCAGCATCCCGTTTTCTGGATCAACAGGTAAAAGAGGCCAAACGAAAGCTGGCAGCATCCGAATTGGCACTCCAACAATACCGGGAGAAATATGGAATCGCCGTCGTTGGATCTCAAACTGGAAAGGATGCAGGATTAGGGCAAGACCTTAGCAAGCAAAAAGTTATGAAGATAAATGAGCAGCTATTAGATGTCAAAAACAAGCGAATTGAAGCAGAGATTAAGTACAAACAGGCTAGCGATTTGCTCAAGGATCCATCGAAAGGTGAGACCATACCAGAGGTGGTGAATAACCCCATTATTATTTCCATAAATCACCAGGAGGTTCAACTCCTTAGGGAGAAGGCGGAAAAATCAGAAAGGTATGGGCCAAAACATCCATTCATGGTGGCCCTGGATCAAGAGATCAAAAACTTGAGGAAGCAGAAGCTCCAAGAGATCAAAAACATTGTCGAATCCATGAAGGGTAATTATGAGATAGCCTTAAGCCAGGAGCACGCCCTTGAAAAGGCGTTAAGTCTTGGCCAAAAAGAGACAATCAGTCGGGACAAAATCGCCATCCAGTACCAGGTATTTAAGCAGGAGGTGGAATCGAACCGGAATTTTTATGATATGCTACTCAAGCGACTCAAAGAGGCCAATGTGGTTGAAGAAAACAAAAGCGTCAATATCCATGTGCTGAATTTTGCCGGGATTCCTAACGCACCGGTTAAGCCGAATGTAAAAAGGAATCTTGTCATCGCTATAGTGCTCGGCTTGTTCATGGGTGGTGGCGCGGCCTTTTTTGTAGAGTATATGGATGATACTGTTAAGACCCCTGAAGATCTGGAGAAGGGCTTTGATCTTGTCTGTCTGGGGCCGGTGCCCAAATTTACGATGAAAGGCTCGGACTTTGACCGTCCTGAACTAATAGTGCTAAACGAACCCAAGTCTTCAGCCAGCGAGGCCTACAAGGTGTTGCGGACAGGGGTCCATTTTTCTACTCCTGGCAGGTCCATACTTATTACCAGTTCCGGCCCGGGAGAAGGTAAGACAATAACATGTGCAAACCTAAGTATAGCCATGGCACTCTCTGGGCAGAAGACGCTTGTTTTAGATGGTGACATGCGAAAGCCAAGGCTTCATAGACTGTTTGATATTGAAAATGAGCGAGGGATTTCCAATATTTTGGTAGGGGAAGGAGACTGGCATGACATCAGAATTCCAACAAATATTAAAGATTTGGATTTTATTCCGTCTGGCCCCCTTTCCCCCAATCCGGCCGAGCTTATTGAATCCAAACGCATGCCCAAACTGATCAAAGAGTTTTTAGATGAATATGACTATGTTATTATTGATTCGCCGCCCGTCGTTGCGGTAACTGATCCGGTGATTCTCTCCCACATCGCAGACGGTGTTGTTTTGGTTATTGAATTAGGGGTAACCCGAAGGGGCATTATCGCTGATGCCGTTCGCCAGTTAAGAGGTGCACATGCCCACATCCTGGGAGTGGTATTAAATAATATTAAAATTGGAAAAGACAGATATTACTATCGGTACAAATATTATACGTATGGCGAGGATAGCGCAAAAGGAAAGAAAAAGAAGAGGCGCTCTCCCATTTCCTGAATTGTGCTTTATTTATATTAATGGCTTCGTTAATGGTTTCGCAAAAAATCACTGAATATGTCATTGCGAGCTTTAGCGAAGCAATCTCTGAATTTCTTGCAATCAACGGGATTGCTTCGTCGTCCGCTCCACCTGTAGCGGACTCCCTGCAATAAATATGTAAGTAGTTGTGAAAAGGTCACATGAGAGATATTTGGACATGGTAAGGATATCTATGGTTTCTTTGTGTTTACTTGCTGCCACCTATTTTGCAGCAATCTTTTTTGGTGGGGCACATCTCTGGGCTCAGTCCGTTATCATCCTTTCTGTTTTAGGCTTTGCGCTGGCCATTTCCTGGCGATGGCTTTTACATAATGCCAGGACACAGCCTTCCCAGATAATTTTAGATCCCCCTTCCATAGTGGGGATCTTTTTTGTGATTTGGGTGGTCATGCAGGTAATCCCACTTAAGCCTGGCATTCTTCAGGTTTTGTCACCTAAGACTTACACCATCTGGCAATCAACCCATATTGTCGGAGGGAACCCTCCCTTCCCCCTTTCCCTTTATCCTTTTATCACAATTAATAGTTTGGTATTCGCAATCACCCTCCTTGTCTTTTACTGGCTTGCCCTTTACGGGCTTAAAAGGCGCAGCCAGATCCATTTGGTGATTCTGGGACTCTTGGTCCTGGGAGCTGCGGAGAGTCTTTATGCACTGGGGCAACTGGTCACGGGGGGGCATTATTGTTTGTGGTGGGAAAAGGCTTTTAGTGAAACTGTAGCAACAGGTACCTTCATTGACCGGAATCACCTTGCCGGGTTTCTTTCCATGCTGATTTGCCTGGGCGTTGGTTACATTTGGGCTTTAGGGCACGAAGAGAAGAATAACCCGGCACAAGGGAAGCGAACCTTATATACCATTATGGAGCAATGGTCCGGGTACTTTGGCGCCAGGGGGATCATTGTACTCCTTTCTTTGGCCATAATGATAGCCGCGCTCCTTTCCACCGCATCAAGAGGCGGGGCTTTGACGCTTTTGGCCGGCCTGATCTTTATGACAGGATTGATTTTTGCCCGTTTTTTCAAAACCAGAAAGGCCTTTATTCTGGTTTTGATGCTCTCTGCGGTTTTTATGTATGTGGGTTATGTGGCAGGCGACCGGGTCATGGAACGTTTCAAGCATTTTGGCCCTGACCTTGAGACACGCCTTGCCTTTACCCGGGCTACCTATAAGATGGGTAAAGACTTTCCCCTGACAGGAACCGGCCTTGGAACCTTTGAATTCGTATTTCCCCATTATCAGGATTTTGACGTAGATGCCCTGGTAGATTATGCTCATAACGACTGGATGCAGCTCTTTGCCGAGGGTGGTTGTGTTGGTTTCTTTATTATTGGTGCCGGCATCATCTGGTTTATGTATATCTCTATAGCCCGCTGGCGGAAACGGCATGATCCCTTCAGTGTTGGAATAGGCCTGGGTGGTATGGGGGCGATGGTCGCCATATCCATACATTCCTTAAGTGAGTTTAATCTCCATATGCCGGCAAATGCATTTTTGTTTGTACTTATTGTGGCTATTATTTATCTCGTCTTACACTCCAGGAGACATCGTGGAGGGGAAGTCTTTACCTGTCCAAGGTATGTGCTCAGGGTTTCTGTCCGGACAGGGGTAGTCATTCTCATCATTGCAACTTTTTTGGGGGGAGTTATTGGCAAACGCGTCGTGCAGAATTGGCGAGCTGATTCCATTGCAAGGACCTTCTGGAATTCTACTATCCCCTTTGTTGAGCCGACAGACGAAGAGCTCAAGAAGGCATGGAGGCTGGCTCCAGGAAATGCGACCTACTGGTCATGGATGGCTCAGCGTGCATTCAGTCATCCTGACAGGCCTTTCGATATTTTAGATGGGGTGCAAGGCGGGGCAAAGGATGCTGATATCTATCTTTTGTCTGAGGGGATCAAGAGAAATCCTGCTGACTGGAGGATCTGGCACCAACTCGGCTGGGGCAGCCTTTTGAAATCGGGAAAGGATCCTGATTATTATCTGCCTCTGGCATGGAAAGCCCTTGATAGGGCCTGCCGGCTTAGACCCTATGTCGCACAGGGCCATTTCGAATCAGGAATAGCAGGGCTTGCTGCATACATTCATCACACAAAGGGTGCGGCGAAGTCTTCCTGGAAGGAGGCATTTAGAAAGGCATTGACTCTCAAGCCTGCGCTGGCCCAAAAAGTGGCGGACCAGCTTGTGCTTTATCTGGGTAATGATGGGGCAAAGAAGATAAAGGCATTACTTCCGGATGATCCTCAAAGTTACCGTTTTGTGGCAGGCTATCTCTTAAGACAGGGGTATTTAGATGCCGGGGTAGATATTCTCAGGCAGGGAGAAATAAAACGCAACCAAAAGATTGAAAGACTCTGGGCTGAATACCGGGGGGATGGAAGTATGTCTAAAGAAGAGAGGAAGAAGATTACAACACAGATTCTCTCATTAGATCCCGGATGTCCCTGTGCCCTTCTGGAAACAGGGAAGGTGCTTGGTGCCCTGAAAAGTCAGGAACGAAGAACAGGTAATTTAAAAAAACTCAATCAGTTAAGAAGTGCTGCATGGTTTCTCCGTGCGCTGAATAGGGCCAGAGAAGATTCTCCTGTGGAGGTGATCTATTTTCTTGGGAGAATGGCTGAAGAAGATGGGGACCTTATAGAGGCAAGAGCGCTTTTTGAAAGGGCATTAACCCTGAACCGACAATATTTCCCGGCATGGATCCACCTTAGGGAGATCCTTTTAAGGACAACAACCATTGCTGGAGACAAGGATTTGCTGGAAAGCCTTGACAAGAATATTAAAATGTTTGAGATGGGTAAAGTTGTGGCCAGTGCCTGGCGATGGGCAGGGGATTATGAAGGGCTTCCATCATGGAAGGCCTCTTTTCGTTTTGCCAAGGCAAAAAAAGGTTTGAATGTAAACTGTTATAGCAGTCTCCAAGGTGTCTGGTTGCTCCTTGCAGATGGCTGCTTTGTGGATGCCTGGGCTGGTGCGGGATACCACGAAAGGAAAGACATTTCTATTCCGGCAGGCGAACATGAGTTTAGATTGGTCTATTATGGGGATGTTTTGAAAAAAGAGAAGAGGTTGCCACTTGAGCTGGAAGTGATATTCCTTAATCCCGGGATCCCGGTTAGAGACAAACAGGGTCTTTGACATTGGGTAAGGTTTCTGGTTTTACCACTATGGCAAGGCCCTTAAGGTTATGGGGAAAGGTTAGGGTCAGCCTTTGATAATGGACAAAATGAAACCTGGCCCAATCGGGTAGCCGGAAATTTTTCTCCCCCCAGCCCCTACAACACCCCGCATGCGGGTTTGATTCCCGGCACAAATAGGGTATAGTGGGGGACATGAATATCATTGAACTGAAAACCGAAGACGAAATCAGCGGCTATCTGAAGGAACTCGAGCAGGGCCGGCGCAACGTCATCGCCTTAGACATCGAGGCCGAATTCAACCTGCACTGCTACGGCGAGCATCTCTGCCTCATCCAGGTGTTTGACTCGCAGAATGAAATCATCATCGATCCCTTCCGATTCAAGGACAGCGCCCCTTTGAAGGGCCTGCTCGAAAAGCGGGACATCTTGAAGATCATGTATGACGCGGCCAGCGACTCTTGCCTGCTTGCAAATGAATATGGCATCCGGATAAACTCGGTGCTTGATCTCAGGCCGGCGGTCAGCCTGCTAAAGTATGAAGGGCAGAGCCTGGCGCATGTCCTGCAGGCGGAGCTGGGAATCGTCTCCCCGAACAAGAAGAGATTCCAGCGATACAACTGGATGAAGCGCCCCATTGAACCCGCCGCCATCGAATACGCCCTGAACGACGTGCGCTTTTTATTCACTCTGAAAGACCGCCTTTTCGCCAAACTTTCCTCCCAACGCCTGCTCGATACCTATATCCTGCACAACCTCATGCTCCAGGACGGAGGCACCCACAGGAACAAGAAGAAAAAATACGAAAAGGCAAAGGGGTACAACAGGCTTAAAAACCAGCAGCAGAACCTGTTTCGCGCTCTCTTTGCCGCCCGCGATGCATTTGCCAGGCGCACCAACAAACCGCCGAATTATGTCTTCAGCAATGTCAAGCTGCTGGAATTGTGCAAGAAGGACAACCGGAACACCGCCTTCATCAAACAGGGGATCAACCCGTGGATCAAACCCGCGATCAGGGACGAGATCGTCGCACGGTTCTCCTCCCTCATACAGGGCTGACGCGGCCGCCCCGGGCCGCCAGGAAAAATAGGGGACGTCCGCGTCCGTGAAAAATGGACATTTAAGCTCTAAATGCTCTTATATTAACCTTATTTGCCTCTCCTCTTTGGACCCCTTCTGACAGGGTATATTTTTCAGAAAAAAATAAAAAATCATTTTTTTCTGGCTTTCTGTGCAGAATCAGCTATAAGCCCCTTACATAAAACTCTTGGTGCCACCTTCAAAGGTATCCATTGCTGAAAAAACCTTTGTGTGTCTGCGAGATATTGATGAAAACAAAGGGGAATCAGTATGGAACAATTCATTAACCTGGGCATTTCCAAAACCATGCTCAAAACTCTGGCCAAAAAAGGTTTTGATAAACCTACTCCCATTCAGAACAAGGTCATTCCTTTTCTTCTGAATGATGATCAAGATCTGGTGGCTCAGGCGGAAACAGGAACCGGCAAGACAGCGGCATTCGGCATTCCGATTATTGAACGCCTGGATGCACGGGACAAAAAGGTTAAGACCTTAATACTGGTGCCTACCAGAGAGTTGGCACATCAGGTAGCAGGTGAAGTAGAATCCCTTATGGGGAGCAGGAATCTCCAGATCCTTCCTGTTTATGGGGGTCAGGCATTCGGCCCTCAGCTCAGGAGTCTGAAGCAGGGAGTGGATATCGTGGTCGGGACGCCGGGCCGTATTCTCGATCATCTCAGGCGCGGTACACTCTGTCTGGACAGCCTCTCTTATCTGGTGCTGGACGAGGCGGACCTGATGCTGGATATGGGATTTATCGAGGATATCAGGACTATCCTTTCTCATGCCCCGCAGGAGCGCAGGACCATGCTCTTCTCAGCCACCATGCCTGCTGCGGTGATCAACATTGCCCGGCAGTATATGCGGGGATACAAGACACTTGCCATGAACTCTAAGCCGCAGGCTGTGCAGCTTACCGAACAGGTCTATTTCGAGGTGCGTGATCAGGACAAGTTCGAGGCGCTGTGCCGGGTTATCGACATGGAACCGGAATTCTTCGGCCTTGTTTTCTGCCGTACCAGAGTCGATACGGCCGAAATTGCTTCACGGCTTGTCCGAAAGGGGTATGCGGCCGACGGGATTCACGGCGATATCAGCCAGGTTGAACGTGAGAGGATTATGCGCGGTTTTCGTGAGAAGGAGATCAGCATTCTTGTGGCCACGGATGTCGCAGCACGAGGTATTGATATAAACAACCTCTCTCATGTGATCAACTATGACATGCCTCAGGACCCGGATGCATATATACACCGCATAGGAAGGACCGGCAGGGCCGGAAGGAAGGGCACTGCCATAAGCTTTGTCACCTCACGGGAGCGCCGCTGCCTTGAGATCATCAAACGGACGGCCGGCAAAGCAATGCTAAGAGGGCATATCCCGGGCGTGGGCGAGGTTATTGCCGCCAAGCGTGACAAGATCAGATTTAAGATCGAGCAGGCTATTACGGATGATAAAACGGGTCTCTATGCCGATCTTGCAACAGAACTGCTTGAGAAAGGTAATACTCCCAGGGTTCTGTCGGCCTGTATGCGCCTTGCCTTTGCCGACGAATTGGACACTTCTTCCTATGGTGAAATCAGGCAGATCAATCCGGTGGCCAACAAGTCGCGGACAAAGCTTTTCATAGCACGAGGGCGCAAGCACGGAATTACCCCGCCAAAGCTGGTAAAACTTATTCGGGGGCAGACCGGAGTAAGCGAACATCTCGTGCAGGACATCAGGATCTTCGATGATTTCAGTTATCTCAGTGTCCCCTTTGCCGAGGCTGCCATTATTCAGAAGAAATTCCGGCGTAAGAGCGGACAACCGATTGTCGTCAAGGCAAAATCTGAAAAGGGCCAAACACTGCGCAGGAAGGCCAAGCAGGGAAACAACCGTAAAACCTCGGGCAGGAACAAACCAAATCAGGGCCGAAGGGCTGCAGGGTAGATGTATTTCGTCTTTTCAGGTCTCCTGGATTAACAGGCGACCTTTTTCTTCGCAACGCTCATGGTATGTCGCTTCCGTGAAGAAAGCTCGGCCTTGCGGAGTCTGATGGAGTTTGGGGTCACCTCGACCATCTCGTCTTCCCTGATGAACTGCAGGGCCTTCTCCAGGGTCATGGTCGTTATCGGTGAAAGCAGTATGCTGTCGTCTTTGCCGGCAGCGCGCATATTGGTAAGCTTTTTCATCTTGCATGCATTCACGTCGATATCGTTCTCACGGCTGTGTTCGCCGATGATCATGCCTTCGTATACCTCTTTCCCCGGGGTAATGAACAGGGTGCCCCTGGGTTCGAGATTGTAAAGCGCGTACGGTACGGCCACACCTTTTCTATCCGCAACGATGGAGCCGGTAAAACGACTCGGAAATTCACCCCGGAAATCTTCATATCCCAGAAGATAGGAATTCATGATGCCGCTCCCCTTGGTGTCGGTAAGAAACTCGTCGCGGTAGCCAATCAGCGCCCTCGATGGAATGCTGAATTCGACCCTTACCCCCCCGCTGCCGTGATTGACAAGGTTGATCATCCTGCCCTTGCGGATAGAGAGTTTCTGGGTGACTGTCCCGAGATATTCCTGCCCGCAATCGATAAAAAGATGTTCGATAGGTTCGAGTACTCTGCCTTCCTGGTAATTGCAGATTACCTCGGGCCTGCCTACGCACATCTCAAATCCTTCGCGCCGCATGGTCTCGATAAGGATCGCAAGCTGAAACTCCCCTCTGCCCTTGATGATAAAGCAGTCTTTCTCCGGCAGAACCTCCAATTTGATGGCCATATTGCGAAGGGTTTCCTTCTTGAGGCGCTCGCGGATCCTTGTGGACTGTACAAGGGTGCCTTCCCTGCCTGCAAGGGGGGAATTGTTCGCCGTAATGCGCATGGAGACCGTGGGTTCATCCACGGTTATGCGTTTCAGGGCCTTCGGGGCGTCCTGTGTGCAGATGGTATCTCCAATCATGACGTCTTCGATGCCTGAGAGCACAACAATCTCACCGCTTTGTGCACAGTCGACCTCTCGGAATGTAATCCCCTGATAGGTCTGCAGCTTTGTGACCCTTAAAGGGAGATGGTCTCCTTGCGCATCGATACAGATCAGAGATTCGTTTGACGTCACCTGTCCATGAACGATTTTGCCTATAGCAAGCCTGCCCAGATAGTCGCTGTAGTCAAGATTCGCCACGAGCATCTGGAAGGGTTCGGCAGGATCATATGCAGGGCCGGGTATCTCGGAAAGGATGGTATCGAAGAGTATATGCAGGTTCCCAGTGTTTTCTTCAAGAGATTCCATGGCGATCCCCTCGCGCCCGATGGCATACAGGTATGGAAAATCAATCTGTTCGTCAGTGGCGTTCAGATCGATGAAAAGATCGTAAATCTTGCTTAAGACCTGATATGGCCTGGCATCCTTGCGGTCAATCTTGTTGATCACTACAATAATCTTCAGGCCTGCTTCCAGTGCCTTCTTCAAAACGAAGCGCGTCTGAGGAAGAGGACCTTCAGAGGCATCAACCAGGAGGATGGCTCCATCTGCCATGGACAGCGCTCGTTCCACTTCACCGCCGAAGTCCGCATGGCCCGGGGTATCAATGATATTGATCTTGACGCCGTGCCAGAGGACGGAGCAGTTCTTTGCAGCTATGGTTATGCCCCTTTCCTGTTCCAGTTCCATGTTGTCCATGATCCTGGTCTTGACCTCTTGACCTTCGCGGAATACCCCGCTCTGAGAAAACATGGCGTCCACGAGAGTGGTCTTCCCATGGTCGACATGGGCGATTATAGCGACATTTCGAATGTTCTCATTCCTGCGAAGCTCTTTCATAGTAGTCCTTTCCCTGATGCGCGCAAGTACCTGCCATACAGTGCACAGTGCCATATACCACTTGCCTATGCGATGGCAATACATTTCCGTGTTTGCATTGATTTTACTGTGAAGAAAAACGGGTCACCCATTAAAAGGTCCTGTCAATAAAAAAATATTACTCCATCGCAAAAAGTTACTTTTTTGCAGGGTTTACCATATTGCCGGCATAATCTGTCTTTAGCTCCATTTTCTGCATCCTTATTTGCCTCCTTTTTATACATTCAGGGATAGAGCAATTATAATGCTATAAATATCTTGATGGTATAACTATTGGATATAATTAATATATTATAATTA
>JAYEFR010000126.1:0-3028 GCA_034716155.1 Thermodesulfobacteriota bacterium | reverse complement strand
TATATCATCCTGTGCCATAAGGGTATCTACATTGTCCGGATTCACACTCCCACCATAAAGAATACGTATGGTATCTCCAACACCATCACCAAACAGATCACTTAATATTCCCCTTATCCATTTATGCGTCTCCTGAGCAATCTCAGGTGTTGCGGTCCTTCCTGTTCCTATAGCCCACACAGGCTCGTAGGCCATCAGAAGCGTACCAGCCTCATCTTTCGTCAATCCGGCAAGACCTTGCCTTACCTGGGCTTGAACAACATCAAAGGTTTTCCCTGATTCACGTTCCTCAAGTCTCTCGCCCACACATACCAAAGGTATCAGTCCATTTCTCAACGCCACTTTAATGCGCTTATTTACGGTCTCATTTGTCTCAGAGAAATACTGCCTGCGTTCCGAATGCCCGACTAACACATACTTAACCCCTATAGAGCTTAGCATATGTGCACTTATCTCCCCTGTGAATGCGCCTTTATCCTCCCAGAATACATTCTGAGCCCCTATCTCTACCGTGGTATCATTAAAGGCCTCAACTAAAGGATACAGGGAAACAAATGGTGGGCATATAAATACATCCGCATCATTTACATCCTTTATTACATCTTTAAATACCCTCGCATATTCTAAAGCCTGATCAATATTTTTATGCATCTTCCAATTACCACCAAATACAGGCCTCCTCATCTTCATCTACCCCACCCTCACCTATTTATTCTTCAAGCGCCTCTATCGCAGGCAATTTCTTACCACCCAGCATCTCTAAAAATGCCCCGCCCGCGGTAGAGATAAAATCTATCATATCCATATTCCCAGTCTTTCTCAATGCCGCATCCGTATCGCCTCCACCTACAATAGTGAGGGCCTTAGATGATGCAAATGCATCACTAACAGCAGTGGTGCCTGATGCAAATTCATCTACCTCAAACAAACCCATAGGGCCATTCCACACCAGTGTTTCGCACGCATCTATAGCCTCTATAAACAACGTGGACGTAGCAGGACCTATGTCCAGCCCCATGAGATTATCCGGAATTTCCTGAATTGTCTTTATTACAGGAGTAACTCCAGCTTTAGGCTCCGGCCCACATATGCAATCCACCGGCAGATAAAATTTTACACCCTCCTTCCTTGCCTGCTTCATAATCTTTAAAGCAGACTCCACCAGATCCTCTTCCAGCAATGATTTTCCTACACTTTGGCCTAATGCCTTTATAAAGGTAAATGCCATGCCCCCTCCGATAATGAGCTTATCCACCCTGGCTAAAAGATTCTCTACCACCTCCAGCTTGCCGGACACCTTCGCCCCGCCAATCACAGCGGCAAAGGGGCTTTTAGGGGTCTCTAACGCCTTACTGATGTGCTCTACCTCTCTCATCATAAGAAAGCCAAAGGCCTTGTCCTTTAGATATTTACACACTCCCACATTGGATGCATGCGCCCTGTGAGCTGTAGCAAACGCATCATTTACAAAACAATCGCAAAAGCTCGCAATCTCTTTTGCAAACCCGGGATCATTCTTCTCTTCTCCTACATGAAAGCGAAGATTTTCTAAGAGCAAGACATCGCCTACTTTCAAATCATCTACCATCTTTTTAACGCCGGCCCCTATACAGTCAGGCGCCATGCTCACGCTAATACCAAGAATTTCCGACAGCCTTCTTGCCACAGGTATTAAACTCATTGATTTTATCACCTTACCCTTTGGCCGTCCAAGGTGAGACATCAATATTACACGTGCTCCTTTATCAATTGCATACTTTAGAGTAGGCAGCACTGCCTTTATCCGTGAATCATCTGTAATGGCTCCGGAAGAATCCAAAGGGACATTAAAATCCACCCTGATCAAAACCTTACTGCCTTGAAGATTCAAATCCTTGATAGATCTTATACTCATAAAACCCCCCTAACGTATTATCTCCCATGTCTATAACATAGGCCACGTAAAAAATCCGATTGTCTTGTGATTAGCTGATACTCCCTGCAACAAAGAAAAAATCTTCTTAGCTCTCCCGAAAGAAACTGAGGACTTGTATATTTCATAGTTACATCTTTTTTTTATTATAGCAGGTAAGCACCTTATTATCATGTGATTTTCTCTATAGTATTAATGGGTAATATATGTCAACCGGATTCCAAAAAAAGGGGACATCAAAAAAAAGCAGCCTGTCCTCTCTTTTTCTTGATGGTTTTAGGTTGACAAATATATAAGAACTAATATGATAGAAAAGACTCTAATAAGATTTCATCTACGATCGTTTGTCTTATATAGTATAGAGGAGGCGTCAATGACTAGTTTTAAAGATCGTATTATCCGTGCCGCCAAGCTGGATGTTAATCTGTATGAAGAGGTTGAGGCCGACAAAGGTGCACTGGGCCAAGCCACATGGGTTGTTATTCTCTCCAGCATAGCAGCTGGAATAGGGAGTTTTGAAGTTGGCGGGATGTATATAATCCTGGTAGGGGCGATTACATCTCTTATTGCATGGTATGTGTGGGCCTTTCTCACATATCTTATCGGCACCAAACTCCTTCCGGAGCCCCAGACAAAGGCGGATTACGGCGAACTGCTCAGGACTATCGGCTTTTCGAGCTCCCCTGGTCTGATACGAATACTCGGCATTATCCCTGGCCTGCAATGGATTGTTTTTACGATCGCATCGATCTGGATGCTGATAGCAATGGTGATTGCGGTAAGACAGGCCCTTGACTATACGAGCACACTGCGTGCTGTAGGGGTATGTATAATTGGCTGGATTGTTCAATTCTTAATACTTGCTCTATTCTTTTCTGTCTTTGGGGGTTTTGGAAAGCCGATATAATTTTTTATATAAACCCTCATGGCCTTTTCGGACGCAACCAAGCATGAAAAAGAATCCAGGAGCCAGAATGAATTCCCCCTTTGAAGGGGGTTAGGGGGATGTTATTGGGGGTAACACCCCCCCTCACGTGGGGACTTTCTCCGAAAGGCGCTAAAATATGCATTTCAATCCCCTGCCCCCTGTTTTCATATAAATCTATTTAAATCGTG
>JAYEFR010000125.1:0-15467 GCA_034716155.1 Thermodesulfobacteriota bacterium | reverse complement strand
AGCAGAGGTTGTGTTCAATTGGATCCAGGATAAGAAATACGATGATGGTTCATATTGGTGCGGACTCACATTTCCTGACATGGTAATCTGGACTGAAGAAAGACTTACCTGGACAGCAGGGGCTGTTCTCCTCGCGGCTGATATGTTAAACGACATAACGACTGCCAGTCAGCTATTCAGCCATAATTTTTGGAATAACCACGAACTTCTCCTCCCGATCCATCCCAAAGGCATCTACTATGATAAATACTCTCGAGAAGGCAGGAAGGACTCAACTATAAGCCCTCCCCTAACCCCTGAAGACCCTAACCTGATATCCACCATTGAAGAGACCGGGAGTGAAGGATATTGAGAAAAGATCATCGTCCATATATTATCAAGAAATTATACCTTGAATTCCAGAACTGGTATGGCGAACACTTTCTGCGGCCCCAACTCAAACATCTTGGCAAAGGGGCTATCTTTATGAAACCATGGCATGTGGAGATATTTGGATGGCCGATAGAGATCGGTGATTATGCAAATATTATCGCATCTCTTGATAAAAAGGTCAGGCTCACCATTTGGGCATCCAGCGATGATGGGGCACGACTTCATATAGGAAATTACTGTTTAATATGCCCTGGTGCGAGGGTCAGTGCAGCCTCAGAGGTAACAATCGGCGATAACTGTATGATGGCACACAACTCATATATTGCTGACTGTGACTGGCATGATATTTATAATCGCGTCACTAATGGTAAGTCCTCGCCAGTCCACATAGGAAATAATGTATGGGTAGGTGATAGTGCAATTGTATGCAAGGGGATTACAATCGGGGATAATAGCATTATTGGAGCTGGTTCCGTGGTTACACGAGATATACCCGATAATTCCATAGCAGCAGGCAATCCGGCTCAAGTAGTAAAGCAACTTGATCCACATATGCAGATGAAGACCAGATCTGATTGGTTTGCAGACCCTGTAAAACTAATGACACAGATTGATAATATCGATCGGGATTTTCTTTGTGGTAATACACTGTTTGGATGGTTCCGCTCTTCACTATTCCCAACAAAAGGAGATTAGAAAGGCAAGATTATGAAGGTTGCTGTTATCGCACCACCATATCCATTAGAGGAGACCCCATCACCACCGCTTGGTGTGTGTTATGTTGCCTCAGCATTTAAGGCCACAGGGGCTCAAGTCAAGATTATTGACTATATTGTCTCCCGCTATACCAAAGATAAGTTGAGGGATGAGATCGATACATTCAAACCGGATATTGTGGGCGCAACATCCGTAACCATGAATTTTCCGGTGGCTGCCGGCATTATAAAGACAGCAAAGGAACACAACCCCTCAATAGTCACCATGATGGGCGGGCCTCATGTCACATTTGACCCAGTAAATACCCTGCTGGAATATCCGGAGATTGATGTCCTTGTTATAGGTGAAGGTGAAAGCACTCTAAAGGAACTCGTGCCCCATATAAGAAATAGAGGCGAATGGTCAAATATCAAGGGCATAGCATTTCGCGAGGATGAAAAGGTTATTATCACAGGGCCAAGAGAACTCATACAGGATCTTGACAGCCTGCCGCTTCCTGCAAGAGATCTGTTGCCTCTATCTAGGTATCAGGCCCTTGGTTTCCCAATCAGCATGATAACAAGCAGGGGGTGCCCTTATCAGTGTATCTTTTGTGTAGGAAGACGCATGGTGGGAAACAGGGTCCGTTATAGGGACGCCCGCCTTGTGGTAGACGAGATAGAAAACATCCTTTCTTATGGTTTGTCCAGGATAAACATCGCTGATGACCTCTTTACATCAAACAAGACAAAGGTGCGCGAGGTCTGCGAAGAGATTCAAAGGCGAGGTATTACATTTACCTGGAGTGCGTTCGCAAGGGTGAATACCGTGGATGAGGAAATCCTTACGTTAATGCGCGATGCAGGGTGCGATACCGTAAGCTTCGGCATTGAGTCCGGAAACCCGGAGATGCTGAAACGCATAAGAAAAGGCATCACTCTGGATCATGCAAGAAGGGCTGTAAAGGCCTGTAAAAATGTTGGTATGCTCGCCCATGCATCATTTATGGTAGGGCTGCCCGGAGAGACACCTGCTGTGCTCAGAGATACACACGAATTTGCCGAGAGCCTTGACATCTTATACGGTTACCACTTCCTTTGCCCTTTCCCCGGCACAACCGTTCGCGAAGAGATAGAAAGATATGACCTTGAGATATTGACCAATGATTGGTCACGTTATGATGCAAATAGCCCCATAGTGCGCACATCAGGGGTCTCTGCCGAAGAGGCAACCGCCTTTGTTGACAGATTGTACAAACAAACTGATAAAAAGTGGGAAGAACTGAAAAAGGGTTACCTCCATGGGGCAAATACGCCGGGAGAAGACTTAAGGGTTACAGGATACTACAGGATGAATCTGGTATACCGGTTGCTGAGTGAGGATATCATTGAGCAACACTGTACCTTTCCCATGGATTCTCTCGGTAAGCAACCTGAAAAAAGGGTTGATTTGCTGTGCGGGAAGATCGCAGAAATAACTGAAATGGACAGCAATCTGATCACCAACACAATGGCAAATTTTCTGGATGCAGGCTACATCAAATGCAGAGAGGTTGGCAAAACCCTTGTGTGGTACTGGGCACATAACAATAAGATGGATTCAGCCCCCTGTTAATAAATGAAAAGCTGTCCGGAGCATGTCATTGCGGGGAGGTTTTTAGGCCGACGTGGCAATCCCATTAATTACCTGTAGGGCATATTTACCTTAAGCGGGCCGATGAGGGCAAAAGGCCCCTACATTTCCCATAAAACTATTTTTTTATCTTTTATCTTTCGCCTTTAATCTTTTGTTTTCTCGACTATCTTTTTCGACTCTCGACTCTCGACTATTCTTAATCACCCAAAACCCAACACTTCTTTTACTATTCACTCTTCACTGTTCACTCTTCATTGTTTGCCCAAGGTCTCTGGAATATCTCCGGTTTCTAACCTCTTAAGTATCCCCAGCGTATTTACCATGGGTAGTTCCGCAAAGAGACCGGAAGAAAGGGCAAGGTTATAGATAGAATATGGGGCTTGCCCTCCCTTTGCCGGATCAGGGAATATATCATGAATGGCTAAGAACCCACCAGAGATCAGATGAGAGACCCAGCAATTGTAATCAGTAAAGACCGTCTCAAAACTATGCCCACCATCTATAAAAATCATGCTCAAAGGCGTCTTCCAGAAACGGGCGACCACCTCTGACCTTGTAACAACAGGGACAACAGTATCCTCTAGGGATGCCTCTTCAATGGTTTTCCTAAACAACCTGAAGGTATCTATCAAACCCGTATCTTTATCAAGGAGGTCGGGATCAAAATATTCTTCGCCAGGCTGCTGTTCTTCCGAGCCCCTGTGGTGATCTATGGAGAAAAGGGTTGATCCATTCTCTTTACAACCCAGCCCAATGTATACAGATGACTTTCCGCAATAACTTCCTATCTCCAAACATGGGCCGGATTTACTGGCCTGCCTAGCCAGCTCATAAAGACGAAGCCCTTCATCTTCTGCCAGAAAACCTTTAAAACATTTCGACACCGCATCTTTAATATTCATATTTATAGTACCCTTTTAATCTTGTTTTGTAGAGTCTTCTCAAAAAATCTTAATCGAGACAAAAGCTATTGAAATAAGAAAACCGAGTCAAGAAAAAACTATAATATTGTCCCCATTATGAAGGGAAGATTATTATTTTACCAACACACTTAAAATCAAATCTCTTGAAATATTCAATATTCTATTATAATAACATCTTAACTGACGGTCATCTAAGAAAGACAGAAAAAAACTAAATTACTTTAAGAGAGTGGCGAAATGAAAATTAAGGTCGAAAGCGAGAAGATCATTAAAGCTGTAAAAGAATTGGATAAGATTGAAGTTGTGTTGGAAAATTCTAACGATGCCAAGGAGGCGATCGATCTTATCTTAAGAAAAACCGGGTTGCTTGATAGAGATGATTATAAAAAGTTAATGGATGTCAAGGTTACATCTTTCCAGAGATACGAGACCTCAGCAGTGGATTATAAAATGATATTTTTGTTGGAATTCTTATTTGAGGAGGATACGCCATTGGATACAAAAATTAATGTGATTAAAGAGTTGCACGACTTCCTCAACAAAGAATCAACGGCATAAACCCGCATGAGCGATCCACGCTCATAGACAGGGATGAAAACATATTCAGCCCTGTCTTTTGAGCCACCCCTCAAATTGATCTCTGGAAAGGGTATTCAATACATCCGACCTTGACAGCCACCCTCTCCTGGCCACACCAATACCAAGCCTCATAGCCTTCATCATGCCAAGGTTATGCGCATCAGAGCTGAGGATTATCTTGGCCCCGGCCTGTTTTGCCTTTCTGGCGTTCACATCAGACAGGTCCAGCCTGTCATAATAACAATTTATCTCAAGTGCTGTATTTGTAGATGCTGCACATTCTATTACCTTATCGATATCCGCCCTGTAACCCTCTCTCTTCGAGATCAATCTCCCTGTAGGGTGGGCAATGGCATCCACGTGTGGATTAGAACATGCCTTAAGAATCATTTCTGTGAGATCCTGCTTTGGAAACATATGTACTGCTGCTATTACAATATCAAGGTCCCTTAGGATATCATCATCAAAATCAAGGCTTCCATCTCTTAATATATCCATCTCTGTCCCTTTAAAGATTCTTATCCCAACCTCCTCTTCAACCCTTTCGATCTCTCTCATCTCTTTTCTTAACCGCTTCTCATCAAGACCATTTGCGTATTTTGCAGACCTTGAATGATCAGTTATGGCTATATATTCATAACCAAGGTCCTTTGCGAATTCTGCTATCTCCTTAATCGAATTTTTCCCGTCTGAATAATTTGAGTGTATGTGAAGATCACCTCTCACGTCATTATAATCAATAAGGTCTGGAACCCTTCCCAACTCTATCTCTCCCCTATCCTCCCTGAGTTCAGGGGGTATCCAGGCAAGCCCGAGTGCGGAATAAATCTCTTCTTCCCTGCTGCCGGCAAGTTTATCATCACCTCTAAAGATCCCATATTCTGATATCTTCAGGCCTTTTTGTCTTGCGATGGTTCTCAACTTTATATTGTGAGGTTTTGAACCTGTAAAATACTGAAGCGCGGCCCCAAAACATTCCTCAGGAACCACTCTTAGGTCTATCTGATAGCCATCTCTTATCATGATTGAGCCCTTAGTCTCACCCTTTGCAATAACCCTCTCTACCCTGGCAAAGTTTGTAAAGTGATCTATAATTTCGCTACCCTTCTTACTTGCGCAAAGAATATCAATATCACCAACAGTCTCTTTCATCCGCCTAAGTGATCCTGCAGGACATATCCTGTCTACACCTGCCTGCTTTATCCAGTCCACTAACTCTTCTGCAATAGGAAGCGCTATACCAATTGATATCCTCTTTTTTCCTGCCGTGAATATTTCAAGACTTTTCTTTATGTTCTCTACCTTCTTTTCGCCCATGCCAGGCAGGCTTGCGAACGACCCATCTTCTATCACCCTTTCTAAGTCTGCCCTTGAGCCAACACCAATGGTATCATGCGCGAGTCTCAATGTCTTTGCCCCCATACCCTGAATGTTAAGCAACTCAAGTAAACCTTGCGGAATGTCTTCCATTGCCTCCCTGTATTTTTTCATTTCACCTGTCTTTAAGTATTCATCTATCTTCTTGGCAATCCCCTTCCCCACCCCAGGTATGGAAGTAAGTCTCCCATCCTTCCACAGGACTTCTATGTCTTCAGCGAGATCTCTAAGGGTTCTTGCAGCTTTTCTGTATGCAGCTATCTTAAATGGCATCTCACCCTTGAATTCCAGGGCATCTCCGATCTTAATAAAGATACCGGCAATCTCTTTGTTCCTCATATAAACCCCCATGGCCTTTGCGGCCACAACTAAAGATGAAAATATATTTAGCCCCGAGTGGTTTTTTAGTTCCGCACTTATACTTGTCAGTAGTCCGTTGTCCATTGTCCGTTGTAAAACATCCAGAATTGTCTTTTCGACTGTCTTTTACGACTCTCGACTATTCTTAATCCCCCAACACTCAAAACCCAACACTTCTTTTACTATTCTATTCTATTTCTCATATAGTCCAGCCATTGACAAGTGTGCTCTTTGGCTTTAAATTAATAAAAATGGAGACAGCGGCAGATAGGATAGTCAGCTCTATTATTAGAGATATATTTGACGGCAGGTATCATGAAGGAGATGCCCTACCCTCTGAGAGAGACCTCGCCTTGCACTTTGATGTATATCGAGGCAGTGTCCGTGAGGCCCTGAAACTTCTGGAAGAACTAGGCCTCGTTGGTGTACAGTCAAAGGGAAAGACCCGCGTAAGACCATTCTGGACCCAAGGAGGGATCGAGCTGCTGCCGGTAATACTAAAGCCGGATATATTTAAACTTCTACCCATGGAATCATTTGTCCATGTCCTGATACTGCGCAAGATAATCTGGGGCACTATCTCTGAGATCGCAGCGATTAAATCAACCGAGAAAGATATCTCTCGTCTCAAAAAGCAAGCAGATAACTTCCCGGATGCCGCTCTAGACCCTAAAGGGTATCTAGAGCACGACCTGAATTTCTTTGAGGACCTATCTATGATAACTGCCGCACCTATTCTTATATGGGCAATCAATTCCATAAAGCCACTTTACAGATCTTTGATCCCTTTCTTTGTTAAATATCTGGATCTGGGTTCCAACCCGGGGTTTTATACGACGTTTATTGACCTCTTAGCTCAAAATGAATCCATAAAAGCACGCAATATGGTGCTAGGTGAAATTGACAAGGCTGATTCCAGAATTATGGAACTCATCAAGAAAGAGATAAGCACTGATACTTAGTATAAAAGAGATAGTTATATGGTTTAATTGGTTTTATTGGTTAGACTTAACACTTCGCAGCGAATCCTGAGTAATCTTGAGGTAATCGAGAGGCAAAGAAGAGTGGTGAATCAGGTATTGATTGATTGAATCTGTTTCATAATCTCTGGAAGCACCTTAGTGAGATAGGCTTCACTGCCAAACCAGAAGTGATCAATCCCCTGGCATAGGGTGACCCTGTCATTGTCCATGATACCAACTAAGGCATCTATATCGCAGAACTGGTCCTCGGAGCCTGCCACGGCCCATACATCAAGGCCCTTTAATACAGGGAATTCGAACATCCCTGTAGGTGGAGACACAAGTATACAGGGATATGGATGATCTATGATATATCTGGCTGCGATCCATCCACCAAATGAATATCCTATGATCATGGAATTATTCCCCGCATAGCGGATCGCAGCATCAAGATCATCTATCTCACCCTGACCATCATCATGAGAACCCCCGCTACCACCTGTACCCCTGAAATTGAACCTGAGTGCGGCATACCCATTTTCAAGGGCTACATCTTTTGCCGCTTCAACCACGTTGTTATACATATCCCCGCCATAAAGCGGATGAGGATGAGTAATGACAGCGCATGGCAGCCCTTTTTCTCCCTCAAATATAGCCTCTAACCTTGGGTTATCCCCTATCCGTAATTTTTGCATAATATTATATTATCTGGATTCACTGAGCAAATCAATGCATAACCAATCCAGCTGGGATTTTTGCATTTACTCACGTATCAGAATATATTAAATAATAATGCAAATATACTTGAATAATGTTGGAGGGCAAACGATAAAATGCGTAATCTTGATAATGATAGGTATGTATATTACAAGGACATCCTAACAGGCCTTAGATTCCCCCTTGCGTTTATTGATCTGGATGCATTTAACGCAAATATTTCATATATCGCATCAACACAGGCAAAAACAGGAAAGACCATACGTATTGCATCAAAATCGCTAAGATGCCTAGAGCTTATAAAACGCATCTTCTCAGTAGGAGGGGTTGCATTTAAGGGCATACTGGCCTTTACTATAGAAGACGCGGGATTCCTTGTGGAAAATGGTCTTGATGACATCCTTGTAGCATACCCATCTGTGCAACCCTCAGATATGGAAGCCCTTGTAAAGATGAAAAAGGCAAAGAAAAAGGTCTACCATATGATTGACAGCATAGACCAGCTAAAGGTTATGTCCCAGGCAGGCCAAAGTGCGAATGTCGTCTTGGATGCATGTATTGATGTGGACATGTCCTACAGACCTTTTGACTCATCCATCCATCTGGGCGTGAGAAGGAGCCCTGTGCATAATGTAGGGGATGCCGTCAATCTTGCGAGGGAGTCGATGAAGCTTCCTGGTGTAGCCATAACTGCATTTATGGGCTATGAGGCCCAGATTGCAGGCCTGCCGGATGCATCACCCTATTCCAGAGCCCTTAATCCTGTTGTTCGCTTCATCAAGAAGCGTTCTATAAAAGATATCGCCATGCGCAGGGCAGAGATTGTAAAGGCCCTAAAGGGAGTCGGCTTAAAATTCGACCTGATAAACGGTGGCGGCAGCGGGAGTCTCAAAAGCACAGGTGCAGAGGATATAGTCACTGAAGTCGCAGCCGGATCTGGATTTTATGATCCTCACTTATTTGGTTATTACAAAGATGTGCATTTTGAACCAGCGGCATTCTTCGGCCTTCAAGTAGTCAGAAGGCCCACCGATCGCATAATCACATGTCATGGTGGGGGGTATATAGCATCCGGTTCAGTGAGTCGAGATAAACAGCCCCTGCCTGTTCTCCCGCCCGGACTCCATACATTATCCACAGAAGGTGCCGGTGAGGTACAGACACCGCTTGTCCTGCCACAAGGCTGCCCGCCTATAGGGCTTGGTGATCCCGTGTTTTTTCAACATGCAAAGGCAGGGGAACTCTGCGAGAGATTCAATGAATTATTATTGATCAGCAAAGGAGAGATTGTCGGCAGGGTAGACACATACAGGGGACAGGGAATGGCATTTCTATAACCCCCCATGTCCTTTTTTGTCACAACCAAGTACGAAAAAGAATCCAGGAGACAGAAGCCAGGAGACGGGAATTCCCCCTTTGAAGGAATAACACCCCCTTAATTCCCCCTTTTAAGGAATAACACCCCCTTAATTCCCCCTTTTAAGGGGGCCAGGGGGATGTTATTGGGTTAACACCACCCCTCCCCCCCCTCAAGGGGGGATTTTCTCCGACAAGCGCTAGAATATGCATTTCAATTCCCTGACCCTTATTCTCATATAAACCTGCATGTCCTTTTGGACACAACGAAGGATGAAAAGCTATCAGCTGTATAAGAACACAATTGTTTTCCTGTCATTGCGAGAAGGCCATAGGCCGACGTGGCAATCCCATTGGTTGCAGGCATTTTGAGATTGCTTCGCTACGCTCGCAATGACAATATGGGTGTTATGCAAAGGTTTCAAGAATTGAATCTATTCTATCTTTCTCTTTAAGCTGAATGCTGATCGCTAAGAGCTGATTGTTATTTCCATATAAATTAAGTGAGGTTTCTATAATAGGTTAGTAAAATGCAAAGGGGACAGGACCTGTCATTCGCCTTACACAAAGATTAAAGCAAAAGACAAGTCCTGGTAATATTCCGAAGGGGTTATTTCGTGATCCAGCCCGCGGGTTCTTATAAAACTCCTTCTCCCAGTCCACCAGCATGTTGTGCAGTCTGCGGGCAATCTCGGGGTGGTACCTGATCACGTTGTAGCTTTCACCTGGATCGTATTCCATGTCATAGAGCAAAGGCCATGTCCCCAGCGCTCTGACCGTCCTATCGCCACCCGTAACCTCGGAGGGATAGGTGTACGTGCGGTTAGCTGCATTCGTGCCCATAAAATTGTTGGGTTTGTCTACCGGGATAGGCCAGGTATATTGGTTAATGTAACGGAAGTACTTCCACTTGCCGGCCCGTACGCCTTCGATCTCATTGTCGTGGAAGAAGAACAGGGCTTCGTGCGGACTTCTGGCATCCTTTTCAGTGAGTAATTCCCAAATATTTCTGCCGTCGATAATCCGGTCGGATGGAACCTCGAGCCCGGCCAGCGCCAGAATGGTCGGGAAAAAGTCGATGTTCATGGCAGGTTCGCTGCACTCACTCCCGGCAGGGATGTGCCCAGGCCACCAGGCAATCATCGGCACCCGGTAACCCCCCTCGTAACTCTGTCCCTTCCTGCCCCTCAGACCGCCTGGGCTGCCATCGTACCAGGGGCCATTGTCGCTGGCGAAAAGAATGATTGTATCTTTATCCAATCCATTTTTCTTCAGGTATTTCAGGATCTCGCCAACGCTCCAATCGACCTCCTGGATTGTATCGCCGTGCGGGCCACCCTTTGATGAGCCCTCAAATTCCTTCGACGGATAACACGGCTGGTGCGGATCCTTGTGCGCAAGGTACAGGAAGAAAGGCTGTTCCTTGGAACGCTCTATAAATTCAATAGCCTCCCTGTGGAAGATGCCGGTGTATTGTTCCTGGTCCAGGCCAATATCCTTTGTGATCTCGGTCTCATTGCGCCAAAATGCAACCGGCCAGTCATCGTTGGCACCATTGAACCCGATAAAGTAGTCAAAGCCATGTCTCCTTGGCAGGTAGTCCGGGTGGGCAGTAAAATCACCCAGGTGCCACTTGCCGATGCAACATGTGGCATAGTCATCAAGTTTCAGCGCCTCGGCAATTGTGATTTCAGACAGAGGCAAACCCCTGGCCAGGCTTTCATTGCCGATCAGGTCGATGCCACCGAGCTTGGTGAACTGGTACCCAACCCATCGCATGAACTTCTTCCCAATCGAGCTGGTTTCGGACGGGAATGGGTAAGTAACCCCGGTTCTGTGAGGATACCTGCCGGTGAGAATACCTGCCCTGGAGGGAGAACACAGAGCATTACACGAGTGAAAATCCGTGAAGCGTATCCCCTCATGGGCCAGCCGATCGATGTTGGGTGTGTTGATGGCCCTGCATCCATAACAGCCGAGATCTCCGTAGCCCATATCATCGGTCAGGATGAGGATGATGTTCGGTTTCTTGCCGCTGAAACCCGGAATCTTCCTGATCATCTTGCCGGCCGGAATCGCATCCATTTCGGGATTAATGTAGACCTTGGGGTTAATCTCCGACATTACCTCAGCCTTGTATGTCTTGGCGGCGCAGCCTAACGTTCCCGCAGCAGCGAATGTGACGGTAGAGACGGCACCCATCTTCAGAAAGGATCTCCGGGTAAGAGGTGGATATATATACCGTGGTCTCACACTTTGGGAAAAAAACTCGTCCAAAACAGAATCGCCGGAATTCTTAAAATTTTCTTTAGACATACCTTGTCCCTCCTTACAACTTCATTGAATACTTAATTCAATACATGTCATGCAATAATTAAGTCAAGCGTCAAAGCTTGTTCTTACTATAAAAATGGTGTGGCAATTTTCTGCTGCTGAATTTGTTTTGCTGTAATTGACACGGGTTTGGGCAAGAGCCTGTCCTCTGTTAACTCTCTCATCATCCTTTCGGCGATCGTATTATTGATGCAGGCAATAAGATCACCCCATCAGCAGCCGAGGCAAGACCGACCTGGGGTTTGATATTCATACTCATCAGTGCTGCATCTTTAACGCCCGAAAACAACCTTGGTTCTATATCGAGAGCCTTTGGACAATGCCCATCAATGGCATCAGGCCACATAACAACCGAAAACGCGCCCGAGACCCCCAGCAGATCCGCCAGAGACGGCTCTATTGTGTGTGACCACTTTATGCCTTTCAATACATGGCGTTCACCCGCAACTACCAGACCCTTTGTATCAGGATGTAAGGCATAGTATGATAAAATTTCTTGCACCATCCATGTATCCCGGGAGCCTGCAATACCTAGTGACTGATCTATGGCTATGATATTCAGCCCCAGATTTCTTGCAACAAGGAGTATGTTAAGATATGTTGGACAGGCAATACCCTCCCACATGCGTATTGCATATACCGGGGCACTTTCTTCCATAAATGAGTTGATTGTATCCTGCTGATCAGTAGGTATCTCAACAAAGATGGTATCTATTTTCGCTTCCCTTACAAGCACAGGCAGTGCGGAAATAATGATGTTGTGAATCAAAGGATTCTTGTGATAAGTGCCTATAAGGAGTAATTTGTGTTCTTGAACCTTTTTTACAAGATAATCCACCGGATCAACCCCATGACGATTTATATAGAGAGATATATCTTCTTGGGAATAAAAGCCTATGGCTATACTTCCCAGAAATATCAACAGTCCATATATGAATATCCTAAGATGTCTTTTCATGGATGCACACAAAAACTTGTCGGACAAAATTCTGATATTCTTTAACTGTTGATGTTAGGTCTTCAAACTCGACAAACCGGGCTGCTACACCTCTCCATCACTCCAATCAAATCTTTCTATCAGGCTTTCTAGTTGCCCTGGTTCATTTATGTGATTTGCATCCTGTCTGAATGCCGATGCCTTGGAAAGCCCTTTTACATATGCGGATAAAAACTTTCGCATGCGTAATATCCCCCTTTGCCGGCCATAATAAGAACACAACATATCGAGATGTCTTAATAGCAGCTCCTTGCGTTCTATTGGGCCGGCCGCAGGTCCACCCCTTAATTCCCTGAATATCCATGGCCTTCCGACAGATGCCCTGCCTATCATGTATGCATCAGCCCCAAGGGATTTTACATGCTCTACCTCTTTGACAGATCCTATATTGCCACTTGCTATCACAGGGATGTCCACCTCGTGCTTTATGCTTGATATCAACTCCCATCTTGGGGGTGAGCCAAACATCTCCGAGCGTGTCCTCGGGTGAATAATGATCGCATTCACACCGGCATGGGCACATCTTTTTGCCAGAGAGACTGCAGTAATAGATGATCTGTCCCACCCTGCCCTTAATTTTACACTCACAGGAACAGTGACCAAAGAGAGTACAGCCTCTACAATTTCCATTGCTCTTTCCTGGTCTCGCATCAATGCCGCACCTGCGCCCTTTGAGACCACCTTTTTCACAGGGCAGCCCATATTTATATCTATGCCATCAAAGCCTTCTTCCTGTAATATCTTTGCTGAAAGAGCAGCATCTTGAGGCTCTGAGGTAAAAATCTGCGCAATAAGGGGTTTGTCCCCTTCAGGCCCGTTTAGGAGCTTCATTGTATTCTTTGTAGACCTAACAATGCCTGTAGCGCTTATCATCTCTGTAAAAGCAAGCTCCGCACCATATTCCCTGCACAAAATCCTCATGGGTGAATCTGTGATCCCTGACATCGGGGCAAGAAACAGCCCATATCTAAATTCGTTGTTATATGCTCTCATCTCTTCGATAAAGTGTGCCCTGATAAAGGTCTTCTGTGGTTATTACGTGATGTATTGTATTTATTATCTCTCTTTTCTTCAAGGCCCACATGGGTGCGACAAGTTCATCAGGGTGCGGATCACCGGTAATGCGCTGTATTACCATGTCTTTGGGAAGACAAGCAATAAACCTTGCCACTGCAATGGCATAGTCTTCCATGGTAAGTGGTGTGTAGATCCCCCCTTTATACATATCCTCCATTACAGTGGATTTCACCACATAAAGAAGATGGATCTTTAGATCTGTGATGGGAAGGCTTGCTACTAATCTGGCAGTGGTTTCATACATGCCCATGTCTTCTCCGGGCAGACCAATAATTACATGTGCACATATCCTTATATTGTAATCGGCTGTCAAACCAACCGCATCAACAAATGTCTTTACATCATGCCCTCTGTTGATAAGCCTTAATGTCTCATCACTGGCAGATTGCAGGCCATATTCTATCCACACAAGCCTGGAATCCGCATACGACTCTATTAACCCCAGCACATCTTTATCAACGCAGTCAGGACGCGTCCCAATGGCAATTCCTACAATCTCAGGATATGGAAGTATGGTGTCGTATATGGCCTTTAAATTTTCCAACGGGGCGTATGTATTTGAATACGACTGAAAGTATGCAATGAAAGAGCTTGCCTTATACCGTCTTTTCATGGCTTCCATCTGGGTTTCGATCTGTTCCTTCAGACCCTGGCCCCTTGCATGCGCACCGGTGCCCGAGCCATGAATATTGCAGTATATGCACCCGCCTCTTTTATCCCTGCCCCTGTGTGGGCAGGTAAGCCCTGCGTCGAGGGTGATCTTTTGTACCCTGCGACCAAACTGTTCTCTTAAAAAGGAGCTGAATGTCCTGTAATATGTATCCATCAAAATGGGAAGTTAAATTCACCCAGGTTAAGCCCTTTTATAAGATCTTTCATGATATTCTGAAGGGGCCTGTTTATAGGGATGCCTTGCTTTTCCCGCGTCTCGACCATCTCAAATTCCTTTTCTCCGGCAATATATATTCTGTCTTGAGATGGCGCCCTGGTAGAAGACCTGATCCCCCGCAGTATGGCTCCCGTAGTCTTTTTAAATACATCTAGCGGTACAAAGCCTTCTATATTAATAGCCACAAAGAAATGGCCCAGCTTATGATGCACCTTTTTTTCACCCTCAAACCCGCTTAAGGCCTTGCCAAAACTCCCCCCACAAAGCGAAGCGCACAATATTTCTATCATGACACCTAACCCATATCCCTTGTATCCCGCCAAATCCTCTCCTGCACCGCCTAAAGGCAACAACGCAGCTTTTCCTCCTACAAGGTCTTTGAGAAGTCTTTGGCTGTCAGTACAATCCCTACCCTCCTTATCTATTGTAACACCCGGGGGGGTATCTTTACCTTCTCTTGCATACACCTCAATCTTGCCCCTTTGGGTAATAGATGAGGCGATATCCAGCAAGAACGGATACTCATCATCTGCAGGTGCGCCAAAACTTATTGGATTGGTGCCTATTACCGGGTCCACGCCAAATGTGGGGGCAACCGATGGCCTGGCATTGGAAAATGTAAGACCAATCATGCCGCTATTTACAGCCATGGCAGGATAAAACCCGGTGATTCCAAAATGTGAGCTGTTTCTTACAGCTACCATACCAATACTATTTTTCCTTGCCTTGTCGATTGCGAGCTGCATAGCACGGTATGCGATCACATGCCCCATGCCATGACCCCCGTCGATCACTGCAGTATTTGGCGTCTCTTTTATAATGGCCTGCCTTGTAACAGGCAATTGTACGCCGTCTCTGATGCGATCCACATACATCTTAAACCTTCCTATGCCATGAGACTCTATACCCCTTAAGTCCGACTCTATTAAAACAGTCGAACATACTTCGGCATCATCCTTTGGGACACCAAGCGCAATAAAACCCTCTTTCATAAATCGTTTGAGCTCTCTGTATTCTACCATTACAATCTCACTAGTCATACTTACATCTCCTTAAACTCTTCAGTTATTTTATAAATACTTACATTCATCCACCCTCAAGTCAATAGAAGGCTACGGGGCCAGGTCTCAACATTTGACATTTCCGGTGCCTATCGAATTTGTCATTGCGAGTGTAGCGAAGCAATCTAAAGG
>JAYEFR010000124.1:0-15508 GCA_034716155.1 Thermodesulfobacteriota bacterium | reverse complement strand
TGACCCCCCTCACAGAACCGGACTTGTGGTTTTCCCACATCCGGCTCTTCGCTAATATTCACTTTAGTAAAGGAGGTGTCGAGGAGTAAAGGAGGTGTCAAATGTCAAGACCTGACACCTTAAGCCGAAGGAGGTGTCGAGGAGTAAAGGAGGTGTCAAATGTCAAGACCTGACACCTTAAGCCGTGACACCTTAAGCCGCGCGTAAGCCGTAATCCGTAAGCCGCAAAAAAAGCGAAAAGCAAAATGATAACTAAAAATGAGAAGTGATCTTTCTTATCTTAAGATGTTTAAGAAAAGTTTGTCCTGTAGGTAAAAGTTTTCTGCATATGTGAAATATTTTACACAATATTGTTGATGAACTCGCAAAAAGTCTAGAAAGGTGTCATTGCGAGGAGGCCGCAGGCCGACGTGGCAATCCCATTTTCTGCAGGCATTTTGAGATTGCTTCGCTAAAGCTCGCAATGACAATATGGGTATTATGCAAAGGCCGATGAAGGCAAAAGGCCCCTACATTTTGAGAACTATTTACTATTCACTGTTCACTGTTTACTATTCACTAAAAATTTCTTGTATCCTCCATGTATCCCTGCTAAATAACTATATATGGAGATCATACCGCTGGCATTTGACAGCCTTGGCACCAGGTCCATGTGTACCAATATTATAACAAAGGATGTAAACATCATCATAGACCCTGGCGCCTCACTGGCAGCCAGAAGATACAATCTTCCACCGCACCCGGTAGAGTTGGAAAGGCAGGCTCAACACTGGAAAGAGATCGTGAAACATACAAGGGCATCTGATATTATTATAATCACACATTATCATTATGACCATCACAACCCAGAGGAAGACCTTGATATCTACAAGGATAAACGAGTCTTTATAAAACACCCCAAAGACCATATAAATAAAAGCCAGACCAAAAGGGCGGCCTACTTCTTAAAAAAGATAGAAGGCATTCCCAAGGAGATATTATTCAGCGACGGAGAACAATTCACATGTAATCATACAAAGATCGCCTTCTCCCCTCCAGTGTTCCACGGCACCAATAATAAGCTTGGATATGTAACAGAGGTCTTGATCGATGATGGTTACAGGCTCATACATACATCAGACGTAGAAGGCCCTGCGATACCAGATCAGGTGGATTTCATCCTGAAAAATAAGCCCAATATGGTGATCTTAGATGGCCCCTTAACATCCATGCTGGGGTTTAGATACTCCCAGGCAAATCTGGATGCATCTACTAAGAATATGATACAAATAATAAAGAAGTGTCCTATTGATACCTTGATCGTTGATCACCACATCTTAAGAGACCTGAAGTGGAAAGAGAGGCTGGCAGACATATTTGGGACAGCTCAAGAAAAAGGGGTAAAGGTCATTACTGCTGCAGAATTTTTAGGTAAACCTATTGATATGCTCGAGGCACACAGGAGAGAGTTATACAAAGGAGGTGTCAGGTCTTGACATTTGACATAGGTAATATTTATTCCTCAAAAATTATAAGGTGTTACGCTTATGTCAAATGTCAAGACCTGACTCCTTAAGCCGCACATACTCATCTTCAGCTGGGATATCCTTAAGTAGAGATTTCATAAAGTGGACGCCCACTATTACCATCCGCACGGCCTCACCAAATGTCTTAGGGTTGATCAAAAGGCTCTTGAATAAGAGCTTCCAATAATAGGGCCTCATATCACACTCATTTTTTATCCCTATATGCCACATGCTCTTAAAAAGCGCCTTTATTCCCGAGATATCTATCTTAGAGACCGTCTTTTGATTATAGTTTTTCAAAAATCCGATGCACCTCTCATAATAGGCCTTTGGGGAGTATACTGTCTCTAAGACCCGGTAATACCCATTTATAAGGGTGGTTCTATCCATCTTTGGGACAAAGTTGAGAGAGCCATCTGTGTTATTCCCTGAACCCTCTATAAGGACCCTGCCTTGTCTTTTAAGACGTTTATATAGCCTTGTATGCGGAATCACTGTAAGCAGCCCTACCATTGCCATGGTTATCCCGCTGGACTGAATAAAATCTATCTGTATATCAAAGATCTCAGGGGGGTCGCTATCAAACCCAATGATAAAGCCACCCATAACCTCCATGCCGCTTTTCTGGATTGTTCTCACAGAATCTAATAGATTCATTTTCATATTCTGGACCTTGCCCGCCTCTTTAAGGCTATCTATGTTAGGTGATTCTATTCCGACAAAGACCTTATTAAACCCGGCATAGGCCATCAGGTCCATCAGCTCTTGATCATCCGCAAGATTAAGAGATGCCTCTGTAAAGAAGTGGAAGGGCCGGCCATGTGCGTCCATCCACCTACCCAATTCACTCAACATTTCTTTTACTTTTGGTTTTATACCAATGAAGTTGTCATCCACCACAAAGACAGAACCATACCACCCCCTTTGATAAAGATCGTCTATCTCCCTGATAAATTGAGAGGCAGGCTTTGTCCTCTGTCTCCTCCCATTCAAGAAAGCGATATCGCAAAATTCACAATCAAAGGGACATCCCCTTGAAAACTGTACAAGCATGGAATCATAATCCTTAAGGTTGATGAGGTCCCACGCCGGCACGGGCACAAGCGAAAGGTCTGGTTTTTCATCCGATGTATAGATGTGTGCCGCCCTTGCCTTTGCAAGATCCTCTAAAAACATGGGAAATGTAACCTCGCCTTCGTTTAATACCAGGTGATCAACTTGACTAAAATCCTGCCCCAATGTAGTAAAGTATGGCCCGCCGGCCACGATCTTTAAACCAGATGCCTTACACCTGTTTATAACCTCTATTGTAGACTGCTTCTGTACAAGCATGGCGCTGATAAACGCATAATCAGCCCACCTCAGGTCTTCATCTGCTAACGGCCTTACATTCATATCTACGACCCTCTTGTCCCATATATCAGGTGCCATGGCCGCTATGGTAAGAAGGCCAAGTGGAGGAAATGCCGCTTTCTTTGACACATATCTTAGCGCATGCCTGAAGCTCCAAAATGTGTCCGGTATCTCCGGATAGATAAATAATGCCTTCATAATCCTACACCTCGCCCTTTCATACATAAGTAATTAAGTACATTTGACTTAGCACTTATTTAGGAAAGAGAGTGCAAAACTATTGAAAAGGAAATGTAAATGTTATGTAAATATAGCCTCTTATCCGAGGTTAGATTAATGTGATTACGACTTCCCTTTGAGAGCGAGGCCCATCAAACTCGCAGAAAAAGATATTCTGCCATGTGCTTAACAAAAACTTGCCATCTTCTACAGGTATAGCTTCAGATGGCCCTACGATACCTGCCTTTATGTGAGCATCTCCATTCCCGTCAACACTATCATGAATCCACACACCCCTTGGGACCATATTACGAAGGCAGGCGAGCACATCTTTTTGTATATTGGGATCCCAATTTTCCTGAACCATAATGGCAGCAGTTGCACCCCTTGCATAAAGTGCACACAACGTATGAGCCGCCCCATATTCAAAGACAATACCCCTGACCTTTTCTGTGATATCGATAAGCTGCTCTCTATTGGTGGTCTTAAATGTGATAATAGTCTGATAAGCCATAGCTTCATAATTTATACACCCCTTTGCTGCTGTCTTCAAGACTTGTTGATGGGACGTTCTATGTTCAAGGTTCAAAGTTCACGGTTGACGGTTTTGCAAAAAGTCTAGAAAGGTGTCATTGCGAGGAGGCTGCAGGCCGACGTGGCAATCCCATTGGTTGCAGACACCTTGAGATTGCTTCGTCGCTTAAGCTCCTCGCAATGACAATATGGGTATTATGCAAAGGCCGATGAGGGCAAAAGGCCCCTACAAAGCTTTGTGCCTGTTTTCATATAAACCTGCATGAGCGCTTTGCGTTCACAACCAAGGATGAAAACATGCCCGTGCCGAGAAAAACATCTATTCCTGAAAACTGACCCCCGACCCCTATTCCCATATAAATTTGTTAAATCGAGAGGTAAAAAGCGAAGCTAAAAATCTTCTTCTGCCTCTCGATTGCTTCAAGATTACTCACGATTTATTTTCATACCGACAACAGACTAGCGGCAGCTGACATTATCCAAGATCTGTCTTTACTTTCATTTCATTTATGTATTAGCCTAATAACTTATTATGACACTTACCATGTTTTTTATCTCAGCCATACTGATCAGTCTATCAGGGGTCATGGCGCCTGGCCCTATAACAGCAGCCACAATAGCCCACGGGAGCAAGAACCCCACCGCAGGGATATATATAGCCATAGGTCACGGTATTGTAGAGTTCCCTCTGATGTTCATCATCTTCTTGGGGTTTGGGGATATAATCAAGGAACCACTGATCGGTATGGTTATAGCCTTGGCAGGAGGGGCATTCCTGATACAGATGGGATGGAGTATGCTAAGGGCATTCAAACACACTCATATAAAAATCAAAGACCCTTCACGCTCCCCCCTTATGGCCGGAATCATCCTCAGCATCGGCAACCCATATTTCCTTGTGTGGTGGGCTACTGTGGGGGCTACCCTGATTATCAATGCCATAAAATTCAGCCTCATTATACTAATAGCATTTGCCATTGTCCACTGGCTCACAGATCTTATATGGTACTGTATCCTTTCATTTACTACATACAAGGCCGGAAATATCTGGGGGGATAAATTTTCTCAATGGGTCAACCTTATTTGCGGTATAGTTCTATTGTTTTTTGGTGGCATGTTCATATATTCAGCCCTTCAGACACTTGCCATGATCTCCTAATAAACCCGCGTGAGCGATCCGTACTCACAACGAAAGATGAAAATATGTTTAGCCCTGAGTGGTCTTTTAGTCCTGCGCTTATACTTGTCAGTAGTTCGTTGTCCGTTGTCCGTTGTAAAACCTCCAGATAGGTTTATCACCTTCCAATATGCCACTGACAACTAACCACGGACAACGGACAAGTATTTTTCATATAAACACTCATGCTTGCAAGGCAGACACAACGAAAGATGAAAAAGTATCCAGAATCCGGAACGAATTCCCCCTTTGAAGGGGGCCAGGGGGATGTTATTGGGAGTAACCCCCCGGGGCCAATGAGGGCAAAAGGCCACTACTGTTCCCATAAAACTATTTTTGATGAACTCGCAAAAAGTCGTCACTCCGGTAGGTTCCGGATCGAGTCAGGGAGGAGTCCAGATGATCTGCAACTACTTGAAAAGACTGGATTCCGGCTTCCGCCGGAATGACGGGTTAAGGGGTGTAATAAACTTTTTATGAAAGCATCTTTTTAAAATCTTGAGTAATCTTGAAGAAACCGAGAGGCAAAGATTCTTTTATCTTCTTTGATTCACGACTCTCGACTATTCTCATTCACCCAACACTCAAAACCCAACACTTCTTTTACTGTTCACTCTTCACTATTCACTGTTTTCATCAGGAAATTTTAGGCTATATGAGAAAATGCTTTCAACTGGAACAATGATTTGGTATCCTAATTAAACGCCACATATTAGCGGAATTAAGCTGGAATATAATGGAGCAAGAAGGTTCAAAAAGATGGATTTATTAATTTATTAATTGGAGTGTGCGATTTGGAGAAAAAAGATATATGAAAAGATTTTTGCGCTTTTGTGTCTTTCACCCTTATTGGATAATCTTTGTTGTGCTTGGTATAACAGCCTTTTTTGCAGCACAGATCCCCAAGATGAGGATCGATTCCAGGGTGGAAATCTTTCTCTCCGAGGATAACCCTGCAAGAAAGGTCTGGAATGAAAACAACGAGGAGTTTGAAGCGCCCCTAGATATAGTAATAGGCATAATCGCCAATGACATATACAACTATAATTACCTGAAAAAGATCCGGGATGTTACTTCAGAGATAGAGGCAATACCAGGGGTTAAAGAGGTTACGAATATCCTCAATATTGATTATATTACGGGCAACGAATCCGGCATCGAGGTCTCACCCATGGCTGGGGAAGGCCGGGTTCCTAAGACCACCGAAGAGCTGGCTGCATTTAAAAGAAAAATGAATTCCTGGGATTTTTACAAGGGTCTCTTTGTTGCAGCCGACGGAAAAGGATCCCTTTTATCCATAACAATGGAAGATGAGATAGAGACCGATGATATAATCCCAATCTACTATAAACTTAAGACGATCGTGGCTGAATACCAGGGAACCGACAATTTTTTCATTGCAGGTGTCCCTATTGTGGAGGCGCTGCAGGGGGATTATATGCTGACAGATATGAAACTCTTTGTGCCACTTGTAAATCTTGTCATAATAATCGCCCTGTTTTTGTTCTTCAGAAATATAAGGGGGGTGGTCCTTCCTTTACTTACTGTGAGCATCTCCACTATATGGAGTGTAGGCCTTATGTGTCTGCTCGGTATGCCACTAACACATATTACAAGCACGATACCAGTGGTGCTTGTAGCAGTTGGCACTGCCTATGGTATACATGTATTGGAAAACATATTCTCTGATGCAGCCCTGGGCAAGGTGGGAAAACCCGGCATTATTAATGCCCTAAACAGGGTAAGTCTACCTGTTACCATGGCAGGGCTTACCACCATGGCAGCATTCATCTCTTTGTGCACATCGGAGATCATCCCTTTAAAACAGTTCGGCATGATCGTAGCCTTCGGGATACTGGTGGCATTAGTTATTTCTCTGAGTGTTATTCCTGCCCTGCTTTCCATACTGGATGATAAGACAAAGGCATATATACCCCACCATTATTCAAAGAAAGACATTATAGCCCCGATACTAAAGACCTCTTCTTCCCTTTCTCTAAAAAACAGCACCTTAATAATCATAATCAGCTTAGGTATTATGGGTATATCCGTAATAGGGGCCACTTTCATAAAGAGCGATCTTGATCCGGTAAAACACTTCCGCCAAGGCAGCCCCATAAGAACGGCAGATGCCATACTAAACGAGAAGTTTGGCGGCACATCCATGTTTAATGTAGTGATCAAGGGGGAAGGCCCTGATGACATAAAAGACCCGGCTATTCTACGCTATATAGATGGATTGCAGGACAAACTAAAGGAGATAGATGGAGTAGGAAAAACCGTGTCCATAGTAGACCTCATCAAAAAGATGAATCAGGTGATGCATGGGGGCGACTCCGCCTACTATGCCATCCCAAAATCTAGAGAATTAGTGGCCCAATACCTCCTGCTCTATTCCTTCTCAGGGGGAGAAACCCTCGAGAGGTTTGTGAATTACGATTATCAGGACACCCAGATCCTACTACAGACGAAATCCCAGAGCGGTTTTCTTGCAAAAAAAGTGCTCTCTATTATAGAAGATTACAAGAAAAACGAATTAAAGGGAAGTGATATCAACATCATCACCACAGGGATCTCCAAGATGACCATGGAATTCAACCGCATCATTATCGAAGGACAAATAAGCACCTTTGCTGTCTCCCTTGCCTTGGTAATCCTTATCACATCCTTGATCTTCAGATCCCTGAAGCTCGGCCTTTTCAGCATCCTGCCACTTACTGTCACTATCATGCTCAACTTTGGAATCATGGGGGGCTTTAATATCACACTCAATGCAGCCACAGCCATGATAGCAAGCCTGGCAGTGGGCATAGGCGTGGATTATTCCATTCACTTTTTAAGCCGATACCGCCATGAGATAGGCATCAAAAATGATATGAAAAGGGCTATAGACGTCTCCATCAATACATCCGGAAGGGCAATATTATATAATGCCCTGGCTGTGACAGCAGGCTTCCTGGTTCTGATCCCCTCAAATTTTATCATCATCAGCCAGATGGGGTTTTTGACTGCTCTTGTTATGATCACAAGCGCGATAGCCTCGATCACTTTATTGCCGGCAGTCCTAAAGGTGTTCCACCCAAGTATAAAACAGGAACCAACTATAGAGTATGCAGAAGGTGATGAGATCAAAAATAATATAGGAGGAAAAACAAAATGAGGTTCAGGTATGTGATTGTTTCAGCCTTTATCTGTCTTGCGTGTAGTATATTTTTTGTATATCCGTCCTTCTCAGAGGAGTTGAGCGCCTACCGGATCATGAAAAAATCCGAGAGTTTGATGGATCAGGCAAAGGACAGTAAGACAGAGATGACCATGACGCTTATCAATAAAAAGGGCAAAGAAAGACAACGGAAGCTTCTGGCCTATGCAAAAAATTATGACAACAAAGAGGCCAAAACCCTGCTCATCTTCATGGCGCCTGCTGATGTAAAAGGAACCAGCTTTCTGGCGTGGAGTTATCCGGACAAAGAAGACACCCAGTGGCTCTACCTGCCGGCCCTTGAAAGGGTGAGGCGAATAAGTAGTGGTGGTAAGGATGAGAGTTTCATGGGAACCGAGTTCAGCTTCTATGACATGGGCGGCCGCAACATAGATGATGATACCTATACCCTTATTGGCGAAGAGCAAGTCGAAGGGCATATGTGTTATGCGATCGAGGCCATTCCTAAAGATATAAAATATTACTCCAAGGTGATCTTTCGGATAAGAAAGGACAACTTTACCCCAATAAAGATGGATTTCTACGATAAAAAAGGGAAATACTTGAAACAGGGAACCTTCACTAAGATAGAGACCATAAAAGGGATAGATACGCCAACACATATAGAGATGCTAAATACCCAGAACAATCGCAGGACCATTTTAGAGATGCACAACATACTCTATAATACAGGACTCAAAGACGATATATTCACACAGAGGTACATGAAGAGGGGAAAATAACTGCTTAGGTTATTAGCTTGAAGGTTATTAGACTGAAGGATACTGATATCATCTGGGCGACAAAGGCCATATTTGGGGAATATGATACTTGAATGGCTATGCTATTATAAGGTTTTGTGAATCCTTCACCTAAAAGTCTTCAGCCTATCCACCTGAGTAGTTGCGAGGGGGAAATAATACGTGAGGGGACATCCTTTAATAATATTTTTTCTGTGTATAACTATTTACCCCGGAGCAGTGGGCGCCTTTGAATATAAAACCGATCATGCTGCAACCTCTCTGAACGGATACCTGGAAGGCAATGGCATCTATGCCCTGAAGGGAAGAACTCCGGATGAAGATCCTTCCTATGCCTTTGGGCTTGGATGCAAATCAACCCTTGGGTACTGGGGAGCATTTAAACTCGCTTTACAAGGGGTATATGACGGGAAGGTGTTTGCTGCTCATAATGATAGACTATTTAATGAATTTGATAAGGTATACCAGGACAAGAACCCCTATATAAATGTGGATGAGGCCTACATTGATATATATACCGAGAAGGTTGACCTGCGTCTTGGCATACAAAAATTCGCATGGGGAAGACTCGATGAGATAAATCCCACGGATAACATGAACACCGAAGACTTTACTGAAGCCACCATGCGTGAAGAGAATGAGAGAAAAATAGGCGCACCTTCAATTAAGGCAAATATATATACTGATCTGGCTAATGTGGAAATCGGATGGATCCCAAGGTATGTACCCTATAGACTCTCCACTCCGGAGGAGAGATGGTTTCCGCCTGTGTTGAAGGTGCCCGGCACAATAGAAACAAATACATGGATAGGGGATATACCAGTCACACCTGTGTATAAGGACATTGATCTGCCGGCCTTTACTTTTGCAAATTCAGAGATAGGTGTGCGGATATCCGGATATATAGGTGGGTGGGACCTCTCGCTGAGCTATTTCAGCGGATATGACCCCATGCCTGTAACAGCCTCCCCTACCGAACTCATTGTAGAACTGGAAGACATGTTACCACTAAAGGCCAATGTGATGGCTCAAGTGTATGTGGAGCCGAGAATCCATAGGTTTCAGGTTTTCGGCTTTGATTTTTCCACCACGTATGACCCTGTTACTATACGTGGGGAGTGGGCATATTTTGATGGAAAGTATTATGTTAGAAAGACGGAAGATGTCTTAAAGGATGAGATGACCAAGGAAAAACAAGATGCGATCATCACCAGATTCCTCCAGGAATTCATAAGCTCAGGCGGCACGAAGACCAGGCAGACCTTCTATATAGACCCTGAAATAGAACTGCAAAAGGATTCCATGAAATACGGCATAGGCATAGACTATATCCATGGGGATACAACCATGAGTCTTCAGTGCATCCAGGAATTCATAATCGATTATGATAAGGCAAAGAGTGTACACTTCAACAAAGAGGGCATTGACACAACATTCACCCTGGCCATTAAGCAATTTTTCCTCCAAAACACCCTGGAGATTGACCTGGCAGGGGTCTATAATATTGAATTCAAAGATATCCTTGTAAGACCTTCCCTCACATACAGCTTTACTGATAACATACAGGGGGCCTTAGGAATCATACTATTGGACGGCAAGTATGATGACGCACTGATAGGGCAGTTCAAAGATAATGATGAGGTCTTTGCCAGGATAAAATATAGTTTTTAGTTTATAAGTGAATAGTGAAGAGTGATTAGTAGGGCATATTTCCCTTAAGCGGGCCGATGAGGGCAAAAGGCCCCTACATTGCTTGTCAGTAGTTCGTTGTCCGTCGTCCGTTGCAAAACCTTCAGATAGGATGGGACCTTTTCGTAATATCCAATTTGTCATTGCGAGGAGGTTTTTAGGCCGACGTGGCAATCCCATTGGTTGCAGGCACCTTGAGATTGCTTCGTCGCTTAAGCTCCTCGCAATGACAATATGGGTATCATGCAAAGCCCGATGAGGCATGCCTCTACATTTCACATAAAACTATTTTTATCTTCTCGACTCACGACTATTCTTAATCACCCAACACTTCTTTTACTATTCACTGTTTACTATTCACTGTTTACTATTCACTATTCACTTTTAGACAGGCGTCTACTAATTCCTTATACATGTTGTAGCACATTATCTCTATTGACTGGAGTCTGCTGAAGACATCATGGAATGCGCCTTGCCCGCTACAAAATACGCCGTGGCCATAAACAATTGCTGCATGACTCTCCTCCATGGCGGGAGGTAGCGTATGTATAAGCCCATGTTTCCCTGCACCCACCTCGCCGTACACTACAGGGATATCACCAACAAGACGTGTATCACCAAAACCCAAGGCAGGGCCATACATGGACATTATAACTGAAAACTTTGGATGCCCATGAAGGATGGCCGTATCAGATGTGTATTCGTATATCTTTATATGCGCACCCAACTCTGAAGATGAGGTGAGATCATTGGTGGATGATCCATCTAACAACACGCAATCAATCCGCCGAGGCGGACCAGAAAGCTCGTCTAAGGATGCACCTGTCTGGGATATATAAATATTGCCACCTTTTATGTAAGATATGTTCCCGAAAAAGGAATCCACCAATCTATTTCCCACAATGGATCGTCCTGCCTCTCCCATGGATGTAATGATCTCCTCTTCATCCAAAGGCACATCCTTTGGCAAAGGATTGTCACCTGCAGGCGGGGTGATTAGTGGGGATATATTTAAAAAGGCCTCTATCCGATCCGGCCTCGGATGGGGTATTCCACCATATCCATATAGACCATTTATAAAATCAGAAAAGTACTTTACAAAGGTTGCAAAGCAGATAGAGCTGAATGAAATAAATGCCTGTTCTAATGAAACAGTGCCTGTAGTAATAATACCTGTATCCTTTACAATGCACCCCTTCCGGCGGCCAAGGGCACGAACAATCAGGTCTTTATCCATGACATCTATTACAGGTATATCATGGATAAAGGTAAGACTTTCAGAATCCCTTGGAGATATCACTTGAGGATACACAGCGGCAAGCTCATCAATTATGGCCCAAACAACCGGATCAGGCCTTACTATGGATAGGCTATTTATATTAAGGTTATCAAAAAGATAGCAGACCTCGGGGGGTATATCTTCCTTATTTGTATATATCTCGTCATCAAGACAAAATAGGGATGCGCTATCCCTGTCTATCATATAATAGGATATCAGTTTATCGAGGTATTTATTTATCTCGCCTGTCATATTATCCCAAGCCCGCTTAGACGATCTTCTTTTAAGCTGCCCCCGGGGGTGCAACCCCTTATCCTGTAGTACCTCTTAAGGGTATCTTCAAACATGACCCTGTCGATAGGTGGCGTATCTATACCCGGGCCGCTTGTGCCCGGTTGTGTGAAAAATCTCTCAGGTAGTATGTCATCTTCGGCTGTAAAACCCCTTTTTGTATTGATATATCTTTCCAAGGTATAGATTACATCCCCTAGCCTGAGCAGATCATCGGTATTACAATCCAATGCAGTCACCGCGCTAAAGGCATTTGCATATTCTTCTAAGGAGGCGCCAAAGAATGCGAATTTACATGCGCCAATGGAGTCAATAACGGCATTCAGGTCCTCTGCAATCTTTATGATCCTGGCCTTGCCTGAGAACGAAAACCGGTCTATGGCCACAGGCTTTCTCAATATCTCATGTGATATGGGGTATGCCCTCAAGTGACACGCACCCCTTGTAGATGTACAATAGGCAAGCGCCATTCCATATGCGCCCCTTGGGTCATACGCCGGCATCTCCAGAGATTTTACGCTCATGGACGCCTCCGGCACATTTAATTCTGCAGCAAGCCTTGCTGAGCCTAACTGGAGCAATTCCCCCTCGCCCCTTCCGGATGCCATTGCAACGACCTTATCAACGAAATCCTTGTCCTGGTATCTCTCGCCTCTTATCTCTGCAAGGCAGGAGATGGTTGCCCCGGCGGTAATTGTATCCATGCCTGCATCATTGCAGATGCTATTTGCTTCTATGATAGAGGCCAGAGATGCATTTTCATTTAGTGCCCCAAAATGCGATAATGTCTCGTATTCAGGTATCTGGGTGTGGTGCGGGCCCATCTGCTTGCACCCGATCGGACAGGCATAACAACCGTGATGTTTCACAGCCAAAGAACGCATGATATTAGAGGCAGAAAAGGCCTTATACTCATTAAAATATGTCTTTTGAAAGTTGGCTGTAGGCATCATCCTCCTGGATGCGATCAAATCCACAAGCGCAGGTGTCCCATATCTCTTTATCCCTGATCTGCCCATGATTGCAGGGCTCGCATCAAAAAGACGAATAATATCCTTATATGCCTTTTCCTGCCTTGTCTTATTCCGCCCAGAGAGGACCGGCCGGCTGCTTCCCTTTATCATAATCGCACGCAAACCCTTTGAAACCATTACAAGGCCAAGCCCTCCCCTGCCTGCGGCAAAGGCATTATCAACCATAATAGAGGCAAACAGACACCCGCGGATAGCAGCCCTACCAACAGCAGCAACAGAGCCTTTAAGAGAACTGAATTTGGAGAATATCTCCCTCAAAGGCATATCAGAAAGGGTAGAAATTTCATCAAATTCCACATCTTGATCATGGATCTTTATAATCGTCTCTTTTTTAGCCTTACCGGTAATATGTATAAAATCAATGGCCGCCCTTTTCATCTGGATAGCAAGATTCCCACCCACGGAACAGCTGGATATTGTATTGGTGAGCGGGGAGAATGCGCTCACCATCATACGGCTGGATGCAGGTATCTTAAAACCGGTAAGTGCACCTGTAGAAAATATCAGAGGCGCATCTGCTTCAAGAGGGCTAATCGTTGGCACCTTGCTGAGAAAATATACCCCAAGACCTCTTCCACCAAGGTATGTTCTGGATATATCCGGCGATAGAGTCTCCAACCTTGCCTTTTTATGGGTTAGATCAATAAAGAAACCTTTTAAGCAAAATTCATTCATTTAATAAACTTCTCCATAAAATTGCTTTGCCTTCCGGGTGCATCTGAAATTCAGCAATTAGGCTGAATTTAACCGAACTACCCAGGGTTAGAGTAAAAGGGCACTCTGCTATAGATTTCCACTTGCCTGCTTTTCATCAATTGGTAAAATTCTATTTCCATAATATTTTGACAATGTTATTTGTTTATCAAGCTTTACTTTTGTAAAATCAATATCTTTAACTTCTTCTGGAGCTGAGAAATATTGCTCCATTCTTACCCAGTCCATATCTCTAATTGTTACTATTTCATCCAAGTAAAAGCTAACCCAAATCTCACCAACCTTAGAGTTGGATGACTCGCTGGTTAGTTTATCCTTTGTGATCTTTACATACTTCTCATCAATATCAATCCCGATAAATCTTCGTCCCAACCGCTTTGCGGCAAGTACAGTTGTTCCAGTTCCAACAAAAGGATCCAGTACAATGTCATTTTCATCTGTACTCATCAAAATCATCCGTTCCAGTAAATGTATCGGTAACTGACATGGATGTTCATCTCTATATTTATTGTGCTTTATTCGATGAATATCTGTCCACGCATCAGACACTAATGGTCCAAAAGGATGTAACCCAGCTTTTTTCCCACCATAATCCTTTAGAAGATAGCCACATTTTCTACAACGTTTATGAGGATAACGAATCTCGTAAAATTTACTTTTTTTTAGGTCTTTTACATAATATAAGATGCCATAGTGAGAAGGCTGTAAACTTTTCCCCATTGGTGCAGTTGGGGCATCCCATGCAATCCAGTGCTTAAAATAAGCACAATCATTTAAGAAACCTGCATAGTAGGTTAACCATTTGGGGATATTATGCACAAATATAGAACCTGTAGGCTTTGTAATTCTAACCATCTCACAAATCCAGTCTTTACACCATTTTAAATATACATCAAATTCCTTGTTGTCCTTATATCCATTATATTTCTTCTTTAAATTAAAAGGGGGATCAGCAAAAGTTACATCTATGCTTCCATTCGGTATGTTCCCCATAACTTCCAAGCAATCTCCATGAATTATACTATTAATGTATTTATCAATCATTCCTAAACACCTCTTTCAATAACTGCTTAAATCGCTCTAATTCCTCTCGATGGAATGTGAAGACATCTTCATAGGCAGTCACCATTCTTTTAAGATCATTCTTTCTTACATACCAACCGATACCGTCAACGAAACCTAAAAAGTGGGCTTCAGGGTAATGGTCTTTAATTAAAGAATCAATTGAAATCTCTGTTTTTGACTTATCTCCTTGGCCTGAAGATGTCGTAACTAAATATGAACACTCAATAATTATTTTGGGATTTCTTTTGTTGGGAATAATAAAGTCCATTGCTCGTTTTGTAATTGGAGCATTGTCTATCAATTCACTCAAATCTCCCCTCTCATACCCGATTCCCGTTTCATCTAACACATTTTCTATAACCACTTCTGGATTGTTCTCCTTCTTACCCGAATAAGATCCCTTTTCTTTATACCGAATTAATGTATCAATCATTGCATCTATCTCAAAATTTAGCTTCGAAATACTCAATTTCTTAAGCTCAAAGAGTGGTAACGCCCAAGAAAGAATAGGAATTGTAGAACCTTCAAAAAAGATATTTATTAAACCTTTCCTAAAATATTCACTTTTTTCTATCTTCTTTTGAATTTTATTATCCGACCATTCCTTAATGCTCTCCTTATCATTTATTTCTGCTTCTGTTATCCATTTTTCTTTATAAATAAGGGATTTTAATTCTGGATTATC
>JAYEFR010000123.1:0-3063 GCA_034716155.1 Thermodesulfobacteriota bacterium | reverse complement strand
GAGCGGCCTTCCATCTAAAAGGACAAGCACCTGCTTGGATGGGGCACCCCTCAGGCTAATTGAGGTCTCATTGGCCTTGACACCTGCCACCTCGTTAAGCAGTTCTACAATGTTGTGTACGCCTGAGACCCCGACCTCTTCGCGGGTGATGATAGTAAAAGAGTCATCATCAGTTGAAGAATCTTCTATCTGCCGATCTTTGGTTTCACGGGAGTCTGGTGAGGAATAAGCGGGACATGGCCACAAGGATAGCCCTATAATCATAAGTCCGGCTACAATGAGCTTAAGGTTCGCAATAACTTTTGGAGACATCCAATCCATATTCTTAAAACCGATTTCAGGCATAAAAGCCACCATTCGTGGAACCCAATGGGCATTTATTGCAGATAGGATGCTTTTTCATATTCCTGACAAAAGTTCTATATCTCTGCGAATATATAACCTCTTTTAGACCTTCATTTAATGCGTCTCCCATATAGAACTCCGGCAAATAAGGGCAAGGAGAGACATTCCCCTCAGACGTAACAAAAATACTGTGCTTAACTGCTCTGCAAGGTATGGAAGGCCGTGGTGGTAAATATAGTTCCACATTTAATTCCCTTGCTAATCTTCTTACTTTCAGAAACAATTCTTTTTCCTCTTGAACGGAAATATACTCGACCTCACGATCTACCTTGTAAATATTTACACTACTACTTAAATTATTAGATTTTACGTTTACCGGATAGGTTTCTCCAAAGATAGATTTACTACATTTAGATGCGAAATCTAAAAATGATGTGGTAGGGTTAAAGACTCTATGCAAAACTACCCCGTCTACATTCAATTCGGCTGAAGCTTTTATTAGCCCTGTAATTTCATCTTGATTTTCCCTGTATATAACAATATCAACATATGCTTTGGGTTTGCTTAAGTTGTCTCTATTTCGTCGAGTTATCAACTCTTGGATTTGAGGCATAACAACAGACAGATTCTCTTTCTTGTGTAGCCCAAAGGCAATGATGCTCAAGCCGCTGGCAAAGACCTTTTCTATGTTTCTTTGAAGCAAAGTGCCATTGGTAGTAAGTTCAGTGGAAACCCCTTTGGACTCAGCGTGTTTTACCATCTGAAACAATTCAGGATTCAATAGTGGCTCACCCCATCCATGCAGAGCGACATGCCTAAAATTGGACGAATCGAGTACCTTTGCAAAATCTTCAAGGGATAGTGAGGCAGTTGTTTCGTTCAAATCGTGGCGCATACATATTTTGCAGTTTAAGTTGCATCTACGCGTAGGTTCAATCTGCAAGGTTGTTTGTGGAAATAACCAATTCATTTATTAAATTGACTTTTCTGACAGGATTTACAGGATTTACAGGATTTTTATTTATCCTGATTATCCTGTTGATCCCGTCAAAAAAATGGAAATACTATTCAATTAACCTCCGCATGCTTTTTCCTGCGAAATCCTCCACGGACAAAGTTCCAGACTAAACCACCGCAAAGGACCACCAGGGCGCTGATGTGAGGCCATAAGTTGCAAACTCCTATGCAACCACTTGTTTTTCCATTAGTTAATACACTTATTGGAACACACATAGTTAATTCCTCCTTTGATTTTAGTTCGCTTCGCTCACAATTGGTCGAGTGGTCAAGTGGTTGATTAGTCGAGTGCCCGCCCTGGCGCGACATGCTTCAATCAAGCTGTAGCCCGTGCAAACCAGGTCTGGGCCAGGGGTTCAAGAACGTTACGACACGATCCGCCAAAGCGCTCTGGCGGAACTATTTAACTACTCGACTCAAATCGACGGAAGTTCAATAACTTGTAGAAATTTTGAGACGTTAAATTATAATTTGATTAAAAGCTCTTTCGCCTCTTTCACCACTTCGTTAAATCCCCGCTCTTTTGCCAGCTCTGTTGTCTTTTGCAGATATTCCTCGGCCTTGCTCTTATCCCCCGTCCTCATGTAGGCAATGCCTATATATTTATGGGCATCCAGCCAGTAATTTGTATGGTTGACTGGCTTATCTGCAAATACCTTCCACTTTATCGTCTCTTTAAAGTCAGAGATTGCCCTGTCGTATTCATCAAGTTCCAGGTAACATAATCCTCTTTGAAGATATGCCTTATAAAGCTTAAGTTCGTTTCCTTTCTCAACGTCTTTAATGCATAATCTGAGAGCCTCTCTTATCAGGTTCTCCGCCTTTTCATCATCACCTTTTGCTTTGTATACCCTGCCCAGCCATAATCTTGCCTTTGCATCCATCCCATACTTTGCTTCACTTAACGCCTTTTCAAGATTAGGAATTGCTTCATCATACTGGGCAAGTTTGTAATAGCACCTTCCTTTGGTAAAATAATAAAATGTAGTTTTCCCATACTTCTTGGGATTACTCTCCTTCACTTCAATAGTTTCGTCAGCAAAGCGAATCGTATCCTCCCATTTTCCCATCTCCCAGCCTGCAACTGTCCTATGGGCAAGGGCGTTCGTAACGCTTTTGCTCAGCCCTACCTCTTCATTGACTACCCCCTTTCTGTAATGCTCAATCGCCGTGGTAAAATCAGAGATCGCCTCTTCAAGTTTTCCCCAGGCAAGGTTGTTTCTTCCCCTGCTGTTGTACACTCCACCCAGGCCCACATCGCCAACTTTCATTAATACTTCTTTTTGACGATTAAGGACAATATCATATTCTTTGTTTGCAAGATCCCAATCTCCATGTCTGTAAAAGAGATTTCCTTTACCCTGATAGGCCAGGATATAGGAAGGGTCTATTTCGAGCGCCTTGATATAATCTGCGAGGGCCTTATTATAATTATCCATGTCTTCGGAAGGGAATTTAGGCGGGATGGTTGCATATTTATGGTGGTAGTGGATCTGTTCAGTATGAATCACAGCTCTATTATAATAAGCATCTGCACAATCTGGTTTTAGTTCTATTACCTTAGTAAAATCGTCAATTGCTTTTTTGCGTGGCTCAAAATTGTAATAAGAGCCTTTTCTGAAATATGCGAGACCCCTATTGTAATAGGCATCTGCAAAATCTGCCTTTAGCTCTATTGCCCTGTTATAATCGGCAACAGCC
>JAYEFR010000122.1:0-3096 GCA_034716155.1 Thermodesulfobacteriota bacterium | reverse complement strand
ATATCCTCTTTTAAAACCATTTACTGTAAAGATTTCTCCTGAAACATATTCCATCAAAATAAAGTAAATATTGAGTTGTGTTTAAAGCTTACCAACCCTATTTTAATGTTTTAACCCATTCATAGACGGGTTCAACAAGCTGTTTTATACGTTCCTTCTCTTCATTCATTGGCAATGGTTTCCAGTCATCGGTGGGCTCAAAATGAAAATCTGTTACTATGCCACTTCTCTCTTCTTTTGGTTTAAACACAATTTTAAGAGGCATACCAAATTCCACATCCCATGGGTCAATGCCGTGAAGTTCATTTGCGATGGCTACTTTACTATCTCCAATGACTGCATAAACTAGTACGATGGGCAATCTTTTTAGCGATGATCTGCCACTCCATCCTGCAATGGTCCATGTGTGTACTTTTGCTGTAAGTGGCATCTCCACCCATTCGGTTTTTTCAAGGTTGCAATCAAGATTCCAGCAGTGCGTTCGAACTGGTACCCATGTATCGCCGCATTTGGGGCATCTTGTTCCCCAGATCTCCCCCTCAAGCAATCCTTTGAAAAATTTGCTGTTCCATCCATGTCTAATGGTATATAACTGATCATAATGGAGGAATTGGTTCATTGTGTTTCCATCTTCAGAGATTTCATGGCCGATAAAAGCAAGCCCTGTCTCTTTGACGTCTTCAGGCCTATAGGTTTTCCTTTCCGCGAAATTTGGTTCTTCGGCAAACTTCTTCTTTTTTCTAGTAATTGTTTCTCCGCCCATTTTTAGCACCTCCTTAAAATAAAGTTAGAAATACTCGTTCCTGTACCAGCATGGCTATTGATTATCCCACATTCTGCATCAGACACCTCAGTTTTTTTACTAAGATGCTTCTTTGGAATAAGATCTGACAGCTGATAGAAACCTTCAATTGTACTCATAATCCCAGTGGCCCCGACAGGATGCCCATAACCCATCAAACCTCCGCCAGGGTTCATAGGTATTTCGCCATGCATATGTGTACTTTCGTCACGAAGGAACTGGACGATATTGGTTTCATCTGCAAGATATAATGCCTTGTAAATTTGTGCTTCAGAAGTGGAAAAAGCATCATGTATTTCACCAAAATCGATTTCCTTCCTCGGATTTTTAATGCCTGCCATTTTATATGCTCGATCAGCTGCATTTCGGCATGCGCCGAATTCTGTCATCCCAGGATATCCTTCACCATAGCGTTCAGTCCAGCCTGGGAAGTTCAGTCGATCGCCCGCACGAATGGTGCAACTAGAAAGTCCCATACCATCAATTGTTACATAACCATCTGGATTGATCTTTTTGGCATACTCTTCAGAACAAACAAGAACAAAAGCAACTCCGCGTGACATAAGACAGCAATCATACTTCTTAATTGGATATGATATAAGGCGAGAGTTCATTACATCATCTGCTGTTATATATTTGTGCTCATTTCTATACCATTGTGCCTTTGGATTGTCCATAGCATTGTTTCTGTTTTTAGCACCAATCGTTGCAACATCTTCCTCAGATACATTGTTGTCTTTCATCCATTTGTTTGCCATCGCAGCATAATAAATGGGATAGATTCCACCAACAAGGAGCTCATATCGTATATCGGATGCTAAGGCAATGAATTCACTCCCTTGTGATTGTGATACCGAATCCATGGTTTCCCAACCGATAACGCCGACAACATCATGCTGACCGGACATTACTGCAAGAGCTGCAGCATACAATGCCGATCCGCCGGTATTGCCACCGTTTTCAACACGATAATGTGGAACTCCTACAAGTCCCAGATGATCATGGATAATCCATTCAGAGCAAAGTTGCTGTCCGAAATGTACTGAGAAATGAGAATAAATCATTAGGTCGAGATCTCTCATTGAAAACTCAGGAATGTCCTCTCTTGTTTCTCTTATACATTCTGCTGCACCACCTTCGATGCTTTCAAAACCAGTTGGACCGTAATCAAATGGAGTAGTAGCCCCGCCTATTATACATACTTTTCTTGACATATCATTTCACCTCTTTTCGTCATGAGGCTAAAAAAAAATTATGAAATCCCCTGCCTCACTTATTGGTATAATATAGGGTCCATTGAAAAATGTTTTTGTTTTTCGTTTATTGCCGAAGTATGTTAATGGTTAAATAGCATTTTTTATTTCTTCAATTGCCTTTTGATTTTCTACTGATGAAGTATCGCTGACTTCTTTTCCAAGGAATGTTGATTTAATAATTCCTCTTACAATTTTTGCAGATCTTGTCTTGGGCAGATCCTTTACAAACTTAATGTCACGTGGTTTCAGTGTTTTTCCCATTATTTTTACAACTTGCCCTTTAAGTTCCGTCCTTAAATGTTCACCTGGCTTATAATCTGGGTTTAAGACAACGAAGCAGACGATGTCTTCGCCCTTTATTTTATCAGGTACACCTATTGTTGCAGCTTCTGAAACCGCAGAATGTTCGATAAGTGCAGATTCAATTTCAGCAGGTCCTGTTCGTCTTCCAGCTATTTTAATTGTGTCATCACTTCGCCCATGTAGAGACCAAAAACCGTCTTCATCTATGAATGCCCAATCTCCATGATACCATATGTTGGGCCACTTAGACCAATATGTTTTAATGTACCGATCTGGTTCATCCCAGAATCCTCGGGTCATTGACGGTGCAGGTTTTTTCGCTACAAGGTGCCCCATCTTTCCTCTTATCGGTTTCCCATTATCATCGAAAACATCGACGTCCATACCTAAACCAGGTCCACGAAGTGTGCAAGGTTTAAGCGACGTGATTGGGAGAGGAGATAGGAAACAGCCTATAATTTCTGTACCCCCAGAGATATTTATAATCGGGATTTTTTTGTTACCAATTTTATCAAAAAACCAGTTCCATGAATCCGGATCCCAAGGTTCGCCGGTAGAACCTAAAAGTCTTAATGAGCTAAGATCATGTTTGGTAACCCAGTCGTCACCATATGTCATAAGTAAGCGAATAGCGGTTGGAGAAATACCAAATTGTGTTATTTTATGTGTCTCGATAAGTTCCCATAGTCTATCTGGATTTGGATAATTTGGAGCACCCTCAAACACAACAATATT
>JAYEFR010000121.1:0-58586 GCA_034716155.1 Thermodesulfobacteriota bacterium | reverse complement strand
ATAGGCATACTAGAATATCTGTATTACCACAGAGCTTTTATGGATAGTTTTCTCTTGCTTTTCAGGATAAAAGAGTCAGTAAAAGGATCAGGATATCTGGTTTCATCCCTATTTACCAACTCGAACCCATACGGTGTGTTCAATGCGTTGTTTATTGTGACAACAATGTCTATTTGGCTAAGCCACAGGAACATTCTCAATAAGTATCTTTTTGTTATAGGGCTGGTGTTTGGGAGTATAGGGGTATTTTTTTCAGGTAGCCGTAATGCTATGGTAATCCTGATAATAGGTCTCACAATTCTTGTTGTGTATTCATTAAAAAGGAATAGAGCCATGAAATGGATGGGCGTCTGTCTACTGATCTTGGTATGTATATTCCTTTTCTCGGCCAGGTATAACAGGTACTTTTCAAATAAGCTTGGTCAGGTAATTCCTGCTATTGCAAAACTGCATGATGATAAGGCTGTATGTCCGGGCGATTTTAAAATAAACCGTAATTTTTCAGGGCTAACCGACAGATTGGATATCTGGCGCACAGGTCTACAGAGATTCAGAGAGAAACCCGTCTTTGGATGGGGGATAAGCGCATCAAGGTATTGGCTTGGTTTTTCCGTACCATACAGCATGCACAACTTTTATCTTGAGATACTTGTGACCAACGGTATTGTGGGTTTTGCGTTGATCATGGCACTTATTGCCATATGGCTTTCCAGGTTGAGAGCCGGTTGGTGCTGGGCACCGGCTATTGTTTTGCTGGTCTCAGGTATGTTTGATACCTTTTTCGATCTGTGTTCAGCATGGCTCGTTTTTGTTGCCTGGATTGTTGCTGTAACCACCAAAGATATCATTTTTAGTGATAAGGCGAGAGACTCAGAGTTCGATGCATCATAAGGTCTATATTATCATACTCAATTATAATGGCTGGAAAGACACCGTGGAATGCCTTGAAAGTGTATTCAGGGTTGCTTATCCCGACTATAAGGTCATTGTAGTGGATAATGATTCAACGGATAATTCACTTGAATATATTAAGGCGTGGGCTGATGGGGATGAATGCGTGTGGAGGCGTCCTGATAATTCGTTTGAGGACTTATTTGAAACCCCATTGAAAAAGCCCATAGCATATAATGTGATCTATAACCAGGGTCGCGAGTATTCTGCAGGTGTCTATGATCAAGCAGAGACAGCCCTTACTGTCATACAGGCAGGTAAAAATCTAGGGTTTGCTGGCGGAAATAACGTGGGGATACGGTACGCCATAAAAGCAAATGACTATGGTTTTATATGGCTTCTGAATAATGATACAGTGATAGACAAATATTCGCTTAAGGAGCTGTGTGACTACCATAGGCAGTATCCGGATACCGGCATTATCGGTTCAAAACTTTTATATTACGATAATCCATCAATCATCCAATCCATAGGCGGCAGGTTAAATAAGTGGTTTGCCACCACTTCTAATTTCGGGGGGGGGCAGGTCGACAATGGGCAGTTGGACAAGTACGTGGAGATCGATCATATAAGAGGGGCTTCTTTTTTTATATCCGGAAAATGCATAGAAACGGTGGGCCTTCTGCCCGAGGATTATTTTATGTACATGGAGGAGACGGATTACTGCTATAAGGCAAGGCTGCGCGGGCTCGAGGTGGGATATGCCTATAAAAGCAGGGTCTATCACAAGGAAGGTTCAAGCACGGGCTGCAAATATAGTAAGGGTAATGAAGGTAAGAGCTATATTGCGGATATCCTTTCCTTAAGGAATCGTCTCAGGTTTGCAAAGAAATATCTAAGGTCGTATCTACCCACGGTATATCTTGGCCTTATCATATCATTTTCCATTAGAATCAAGCGCAGGCAGTGGAAGAACGCCTCATACATAATAAAGCTTATACTTGGTGCCGAAGGCTGACAGGTTTATGATAAAGCTCACCATAGATGTCAGAGCCATAAATAATTCAGGGATCGGAAGTTATATTAAAACGCTTTTACCTTATCTGCTGCATAGTGAAAAGTTTGATATATGTCTTTTAGGGAACAAAGAGACACTGTATCATGCTGGTTTTGATGATGTACATGTTGTTGAGTGCAGGGCTAATATCTATTCTATAAAAGAACAGATTGAAGTGCCCTATAATGCCTCCGGGTGTGAGATATTCTGGTCACCTCATTATAATATCCCGCTTTTGCCTGTAAGGGCAAAGAAAAGGGTGGTAACCATCCATGATGTATATCACCTTGCCTATATCGATAGATTAAAGCCTTTGGAAAAGATCTATGCCCGTGTAGTTTTACCTATGGCCACATGGCTCTCTGATAAGATTATAACAGTCTCTGATTTTTCCAAAAAGGAGATTGTTAGATATACACATGCACGGCCTGAAAAGATAAATGTTATCTGTAATGGTGTGGAATTTGATCGTTTCAATAATGCAAAGGCAAATCCTGACTTACTCAAGCGATATCTTTTAACAAAGTATATCTTATATGTCGGCAATGTAAAACCACATAAGAATATTATTGGCCTTATCGATGCCTTTGCTATCCTTCATAAAATGGCCCATGATATAAAGTTAGTAATAGTAGGAAGAAAAGAACAGTTTATCACTGGTATCCAGGGGCTGGATAAGTATATCAATAAATTAGGGCTTGAAGATCATGTTGTATTTACTGGGGTTGTTGATGATAATGTATTACTGAGCCTTTATAAAGGGGCCATTATGTTTGTCTTCCCATCCTTTTATGAGGGCTTTGGCCTTCCGCCGATCGAGGCCATGGCATCCGGAACACCAGTTGTTGCATCTAATGCAGCCTCGATCCCTGAGATATGTGGAGATGCGGCGGTTTATGTTGACCCATATAACCCAGGGGATATAGCGAATGGGATGATAAAGGTCTTAGAAGATAGTAACCTCAGGGATACTCTTGTCAAAAAAGGGATTGAGAAAGCAAAGGCATTCACATGGGAGAGCTCTGCAAGTGCCCATATCAAGATTTTCGAAGAGTTGGCGAGGGCCGATTCTCTCTAATAACCACAAATAACTATGAATAACAACCTAATAACCATGAATAACTACAAATAACCATAAATATACCATGAATGACCATGAATTAGAATTACCATGGAATTACGGATAAAGCAGCCCTAGTCATGATAGACAGAAATCTGAATTACGGAAGACATATAATAAAGACATTTTGTGAGGAATCCAGGCCTTATGATGTAGTGCTTGATATAGCAGCAGGCAAAGGCAATGATCTTGATATTGCAAGGCAGGTCTGCCCGGATGCTCATGTAATGGCCTTGGAGTGCCACAAACCCAGTATAGATTATCTGAAACTTAAAGATATAGATGTCTTTGATGCCGATATAGAAAGGGATAGATTCCCTGTAGAAGATAGAAGTATAGATATAGTGATTGCAAATCAGATCCTCGAACATACAAAGGAGCTATTCTGGATATTTCATGAGATAAGTCGTGCAGTAAAGGTAAGGGGTAAACTTATTATCGGCGTGCCTAATCTTGCATCTTTACATAACCGAATACTTCTCATGCTTGGGAGGCAGCCTTCTCCTATAAAATCAAATTCTGCACATATAAGAGGCTTTACCAAAGGCGATATTATAAAATTTCTTGATTGCTGGGGTGGCTATGAGCTACTTGACTTTCAGGGAAGCAACTTTTATCCCTTTCCGCCGATAGTTGCAAAACCACTGGCCAGAAGGTTCCCCAGTATGGCATGGGGTATTTTCCTCCTTTTTGAAAAGGTAAGGGTTTATAATGGCAGTTTTTTGAGATATCCCAGAGAACAAGGCCTTGAGACAAATTTTTATTTAGGTAAAGATTAAGATATATAGTAAGGGAGAGATTATGAAAGTTGCCATAGTGCATGACTGGCTTACAGGCATGAGGGGTGGCGAGAAGTGCCTTGAATGTTTCTGCGAACTCTTCCCCGATGCAGATCTCTACACCCTGATACACACGAGGGGAAGCTGTTCGGAAACTATAGAAAGCATGCACATAATAACATCTTTCGTGGATAAGATACCAGGTAAAGACCGATATTATCGTCACATGCTGCCTCTTTTCCCTGTTGCCATAGAGAGGTTTATCTCAAAGGATTATGACTTGATACTGAGCTCTAGCCATTGTGTTGCAAAGGGTATTATACCCGGGCCGGATTCTTTGCATATATCCTATATGCACTCTCCCATGCGTTATGTGTGGGATATGTATGAGGATTATTTTGGGGCGGACAAGGTGAATAAAATCGTCGGGGGAGTAGTCCCCTTTTTTGCAACATACTTAAGGGCATGGGATGTGGCATCTTCTGCCAGGGTTGACCATTTTATTGCAAATTCTCATCACGTGGCAAGGAGAATCAAGAAGTACTACCGCAGGAATGCAAGGGTGATTCATCCTCCGGTGGATCTTGACAGGTTTAAGATTGCAGATGAAACCGATGATTATTATCTTATGGTCTCTGCCTTTGCCCCGTATAAGAGGGTGGATCTTGCAATAGATGCCTTCAATCATCTGGGATATAGGCTCAAGATCGTAGGAACTGGTCAGGAGGGGGGGCGGCTGAAAAAGATTGCAGGCCAAAACATAGAGTTTTTGGGCTGGCAGTCAGATGATGCTATTATTGATCTTTACTCCAAATGCAAGGCCTTCATATTCCCTGGTGAAGAGGATTTTGGCATTACGCCTCTGGAAGCCATGGCTTCAGGCCGGCCCGTGATCGCATATGCGAAGGGCGGGGCACTGGAGACCATAAAGGGTCTTAATGACGAAAATCCAACAGGGGTGTTCTTTGAAGAGCAATCCAGAGAGGCTCTGGTCTCGGCAATAAAAGAATTTGAAGATAACATGGAAAGGTTCAGCCCATTAAAGATAAGGGCACATGCCTCCGGATGGAACAGGGATAGATTCAAAAATGAAATCATGGATGCTGTATCTGGATTTCTAAAGACATGAACGTTTATATGAAAACAGGGGTCGGGGATCAGGGGTCGGTTTTCAGGGATGGATGCTTTCCCATCCCGAGCATATTTTCATCCTTGGTTGTGTCTGCCTTGCAGGCATGGTGGTTTATATGAAAGGTCCTAAACTAAAAGGGTTTGTTAAGTAGTTGGAATATTATGATTAAACAAGGATATGCATTATTTAAAGGTCTTATTTTAGTCCTCTTGCTTTTGCTATCCGATATTATCGGCATTTGCTTTAGCTTTTTATTGGGCTATTATCTCAGGGCCTGGTTTTTCGTGGATATCATTCATTTTTTCTCTCCCATACGGCACGGCCTTGATATTTATATGAGTATGTGGCCTATCCTTTCTCTGTGGCTGTTGATGTTTGCCTACGGGGGGTTGTATCCGTCTATAGGGATTAGCTTCTGGGAAGAGATAAAGGGGATCTTAAAGGGTAATTTAATAGCATTTGTAATAGTAGTCTTACTTACATTTATCACAAGGACATCTGTGCAGTTTTCCAGGCCTGTGATCTTCCTTGCGTTTATATTGTCGATTGTATTTTTACCTGTTATGAGACGAATTGCACGCTCCTTACTGCGCCGAACAGGTCTATGGTCAAAGGATGTGGTGCTCATAGGCACAGAAAAGGCAATAAATCAGGTGCTGTGTAATCTGAGAAAGCACCCGGATTGGGGGTTTAACCCTGTTGGCGTGCTTCTGCCGCATGGTGCAGGTGATCCAGGGGATATTAAGGTGCTTGGCGCAATAGAGCACATGGAGACTGTTTCCATTGCCTCGGATGAAGTAATCGTTGCAATGCCGGAGCTCTCCAGGGAGAAACTTGTTGAGGTCGTAGAGAGGGCAGCAAAGATTGCCCCAGTGGTAAAGGTGCTCCCGGATCTATATGGCCTTGCTTCTGTCGGGGTTCGCACCCATGACTTAGATGGGATGCTACTTTTGGAGATGGAGGATAGGCTTGCGAGGGTTCAAAATAGGGCTATAAAGCGTTCATTTGATATTGTGCTCTCTTTGTTTGGTCTTGTCGTATTTTCCCCCGTCCTTTTCATTCTAGCTGTTGTTATTAAGATTGATTCAAAAGGGTCTGTGTTCTTCGGGCACACACGTGTGGGAAAAAGAGGGAAGACATTTACATGCTACAAGTTCAGGACAATGGTGGAAAATGCAAAGGAGACCCTTGAAGAACTCCTGGCAAATGATCCTGAGGCCCGTGCCCAATGGGATAAAGACTTTAAGCTCAAAGAAGATCCCAGGGTTACGAAGATGGGGGTGTTCTTACGCAAGACGAGCTTCGATGAGCTCCCGCAGTTGTGGAATGTGTTTAAGGGGGATATGAGCCTTGTTGGCCCGAGGCCGATAGTATCAGACGAAGTTGAGAAATATGGGGAAAAAGCAAGGTATTTTTTCAAGGTAACCCCGGGTATTACAGGTCTCTGGCAGGTATCCGGCAGGAACGATATCGACTATGACGAGAGGGTGCTACTCGATGAGTACTATGCCAAAAACTGGTCTTTGTGGCTTGACATAGAGATCATCATAAGGACGTTTGGTGCAGTCCTGAAAAGCGAAGGGGCGTATTGAGGAAAGAGATACATTGTGAATCCCGGATTGGAGAGGGGTATCGGTTATTCGCGGTGTATTTGTGGTTATTAAGTTGTTATTCGTGGTTATTGATGGTGTATTCGTGGTTATTAAGTTGTTATTGATTGAGGAATATACAATGAATAACAATGAATATCCTATCTGCCTAAACTATGAAAAGCTTTATTCGCCGGTATCCCGAGAAGGAGCCTTGATGTGAGTCCATATTTCCTTACAATAAAGTATGCTATGGGAATGGGTATGTATATGGGGCCGAGGATGAGGATAAAAGAAAGTGTAATCAGATCCAGAGGCAAGATGTTTATAAATAGGACTCTCAGTGCGATCTGGGTCAGGTGGCCATTGAGGTAGACGTCATACGAGTATTTGCCGACAAGGTTCAACTGTGAATATCCGGGGAGTTTGTTCTCGGCTATTGTTGCGCATATCTCGTACATTGCAAAGATACTGATTATTATCACAACCATCCTTGCCGCAAGTTCCAGGGCTGAGCCCTGTATGCCTTTGAACCAGATGTAGTATGCAATGTTCAGGAAAACAATGGAAGGTAACAAAAGATACCTGCAGGAGTGGAGGATCTCCACGTTGCGCTTCCTGTTAGATGCAAACAGGTAGCCCATATAGAAGTATACCGTGTATGCGGTTATATTTTTGAGGTTCATGATATCAGGTAGAGGTAGGAAGCATATGCATATGGCAACTGCAAGGGTAATGGCGGGGCCCAGTCTTTTCGATACCCACAAGACAAGAGGGAACAAAAGGAACACGATAAAGAGCGTGTATAGAAACCACAGCACAATCATGGGGTTTTCAAGCGGGTATAGAAATATGATCTTTATGCTCGATACCAGGTAATCATGGAAGCTGCTGGAAGGTCTTCTGAATGCGTAGTCTTTGAGCATGTACTTTAAGGGCACCATAAGGAATGAATAGGTTAAGTAAGGGATCATGACCCTGCTGAATTTCCTTTTTACAAAATTCAGATAAGACGGCAGATTATCCATCTTTGAGCTTTGGTGAGAGAGTATGAGCCCTGCTATGAACATGAAAAATGGCATGTCGCAGGTAAAGATGAATGAATACAGGAAGAGTTCCCCGTGGTAGAGGCTAGCCGGGTATACATTAACAAAGTCTTTTCCAATTATGGTTATATAATGTGCGACTATAACGAAAATGATGGCAATACCCCTGCCGATATTGACCTCTTCTAAGAATTCTTTTTTCTCTCTCATTTAATTTGGTATAGCCCTTTGCATAAAGTATAGATTTAAATTATGAGGACTTAACTATTATGGGTTTTCAGTTGAAGTCAAGAACAAGCTTCAAGAAAAGATAAGAGGCGACGGTCAGTAGCTGGCATATGAACTTTACATCTATAATATATCTGCCTTTTCTTGTAATAACGCTGGTGCTCTTTTATGTCTTAAGGAGTAATACCAAGGCTCGATACTGGCTTTTACTTATTGCAAGTTACACCTTTTATGGATGGTGGGATGTAAGATTTTTAAGCCTTATTATCATTATCTCTTTTACAAATTATCTTGCAGGCAAATGGATTGTTGTTACTACTGACAAGAATAGACAAAAATGGATTTTGATCTTTGGCCTGGTTGTGAGCCTGGGGATCCTTGGATATTTTAAGTATTGCAACTTTTTTATAGAAAGTTTTGTATCCGTATTAGGTACAGTCGGCATCCATATTAAGTCTCAATTGATCAACATAGTGCTTCCTGTAGGTATATCGTTTTATACATTTCAGGCCATGAGTTACACCATAGATATCTACAGGGGGATTATGAAACCAACAGAATCTCCCTTGAAGTTTTTTGCCTATGTAGCCTTTTTCCCCCAGTTGGTTGCAGGACCTATTGTAAGGGCAAAATTCTTTCTTCCTCAGCTTGATTCTATAGAGTCCAATACAATACGGGAGGAAGGGATCTTTCGGATATTATATGGTCTATGCAAAAAGCTGCTTTTAGCTGATGTATTAGCAAGGCTCATAGTAGATCCGGCATTTGCAGATCCTGCACAATATAAAGGTATTCCAATGTTGCTGGCAATCTATGGCTATAGCTTTCAGATATTTTTAGACTTCTCAGCATACACAGACATTGCCATAGGATCAGCTCAGCTATTTGGTTTCAAGATCCCAGAGAACTTCAGGTCTCCATATCTGGCTGCAGACCCAAGGGAGTTCTGGTCAAGGTGGCACATTTCGCTTTCTACATGGCTTAGAGATTACTTATATATATCTTTGGGTGGAAACCGAAAAGGAAAGTTACGCACGCATATTAATATGCTGATCACCTTTTTCTTAGGCGGTTTGTGGCATGGAGCTGGAATGAACTTTATTATATGGGGCCTTTTACATGCCCTCTATGCAATAGTATACCGTGTGCAAGTTGTAGCCGTATTTCTCAAAAAGATTCCTCACAGTATAAAGGTCTTTATCTTTTTCCATCTATGCGTCTTTGCATGGATATTTTTTAGATGTTCTTCCATGGCTCATGTTGGAGGAGTGTTATCTTCTCTTACCCGGATTGATTCATCTCTGGCGGCAATAAATTACGTGCTAATCATAAAGACATCCATTATTCTTGCGATCTCCATTACCATTCATAATCTGATTGAGCCCAGGATAGAAAGGCTCTCCATGATTTATGCCGGCCTTCCCGCATCTGTCAGAGGAGCCGTGGTATATGGTTTTGCTCTGCTCTTGTACTATGCTTCAGAATTGAGTTATTTGCACAGCACATTTATATATTTTCAGTTTTAGGGTGATGAAGAGGGTATGAAGATTATACATACGTTAGTCTGGTTTATCGTTTTTGTAGTGCTTGTCCAAATATTCGTGCCCATAGAAAGACAGGATTTCTATAACCTGAAAAATGATAAGGCATTATGGGTCAAGGAAAAGATCTTTGGCAGTCATGAGGACTATGACACTATATTCTTAGGAACTTCTCATACATTGTGTGCTATAGATCCTAAGCTGGTGAGACCTGAGGCCGCACTTAATGACAAGGCCCTAAACCTTGCGATATGTTGGGGGGGCAGGAACCTGTATTACATATTTGCCGGAGACCTGCTGGCAAATCATAAGGTGAAAAATCTGGTTGTGGAGGTCTGTTCTTACAAACCCAAACACGTGTTTCATCCTGCATTCCGTTTTTATTGTAATACTAAAGATGTGTTCGATGGTCCTCCCCTCTCTGTCAAGTTGTTCTCTCTATCTCATAAGAAGATGTTTACAACAAGGCTATCTGATATATGCGCAGCGCTGTTGAAGCCCCCTGTAGTATATTTACGGGCAAAGCTAGAGGCCCGTAGCCCTTACAAAAATGCATATGATAGTTCACTTTTGGGTTTTGCTCCCGGTGATCTTTCGCCAGATAAGGCAAAGGAGATCAAGGAGGCCTTTAAACAAGATCCTGCTCAAGTTGCAAAGGCCAAAGATCAAACCTCCTTGTTCGGCCCCCCCTATTCTGATTGGTTCTATTATTTACACAAGATTTCAAATCTTGCTAAAGAAAACGGCACCCATCTATACATCTTATATCTGCCTAGCCGAAATTACCCGATCCCCACTGATGGTTTTGTTCGGGAACTCTCACTGATCGGCGCTTTGATAATCCCTGATCTGGAAAAAATCTACAGGTATGACCTTTGGTTTGATAACGGACATCTTAATTCAAGAGGTGCTGTTGTTTTATCTGAAGACCTCGAAAGTAGAATTGTGAATTAAGGAAGTGAATTGGCTTTTATTTGGCTCATCAGTAAAGAATAGGTCAACAAATAACCACAAGTAACTACTAATAACAATGAATAACAACTTAATAACTATGAATATACTACTAATAACCATGAATAACTTTTAATAACCCCATATTACAATATTTTTTAACTAATCTTATGTTTGATGCAATAAAATCTATAGACAGTTGGCCATCATATCGTATTACATGGATGGTATTGGCGGTTGCATTTTTAGCCCTGGTCCCTGCCTGGCTTAACTATGACATCATCTCAAGGGATGGTGCATTCCAGTATATCCCCACGGCCAGTCTATTTCTGGAGGGCAGGTTCCTAGACGGGCTTGCAAGGCCTCAACTTCCTTTGTTCCCGTTGCTTTTAGCTGGTTTTTCAAAGGTTTTGGGCCTGGATCTTGAAATGTCAGGCAGGCTGATCTCTGTTCTGGGGTTTATATTGGCTTCTCTTGGTATATACAAGGTGAGTGGGTTTGTATTCAAAAACAGATGGGTTGCTTTATTGTCCGTTATATTCTTGCTCTCTAACAGAGAGCTTATAGATCGCTCTGTTGATTGTCTCAAAGAATCTTTATTGATCTCATTTGTCCTCTGGGGAAATTATCTGATCTTAAAAGGAACTAATGTAGAAAGGGTTGAGAAGGCCATATATCTTATATCAGGCGTGTTGTTATTACTACTTGGGACAATGGTAAGGACTACTGCGCTATTTTTTTTAGGTGCATGGATTATTATGTGGGCCTTTCGCAAAAAAGAAGGCCTGCCCTTAAGAGTCATTATTTTGGCATCACCTGTAGGAGTGCTAATTTTATTAATACTCTTGAAGCCGGAATTAGCTATATTTAATAGAAAGGGATTTGCAGTTATAGCTTTGTTATCTGTCTGGCCTGGTCTCATTGGGATGTTAAAGTCGGGGCTGAATATTGCAGGCAATTTTTTTGCAACAGGCAACTGCCTAATTATTTTTTTTGGTTGCCTTGCCCTTTATTTTTCCAGAATCAATGCATACTATGTCCACCTGTGCCTGGTGCTTGCCATCTTCTTTGTGGTCTTATCTATAATGGGTTGGACTTCTGACAGATATCTTTTAACACCTATTGTGTGGCTGTACCCCATGGCTTCTTATGCCTGTGTTAGATCTGTTAAATCGATAAATAAGCCTATTAAGATTCTGGCTGTAATCGCCATAATTTCCTGTCCCATAATATGGGCTGATAAGGCATTTGCTCCTCCTGACCCTGACAAGATTGCCAGGAAGGAGGCAGGGCTGTGGATTCTTTCTCAAATTGGGCCTGATCAGGAAGTGGTAACCAACAGGGACAGGCTTGCCTTTTATGCGAAGGGCATTTACACCCCTTTGCCCGATGCCCTGGATAAGAAGGATATACGGCATTGCATGGCTGTAGACACACTTCATGAAGACGGTAAGGCCATGAAGATACAGTTGGATAGCAAGGGGATAGAGCCGGACAAGAGGTTCAAGGCCATACATGTCTATCTCCCAGGGTCTTGACTACAGAAGGGCTTGATGATAGATGCCAGACAAGACTGATTGCTCTTTTATGAAAATAGCCCTGGATGAGGCAAAAAAGGCGGCGGAGTTGGGAGAGATCCCAATAGGCGCTGTGCTTGTTGCAGGGGATTTAGTTGTAAAGGGTCATAATCGGGTTATAAAGGATTCAGACCCTACAGCACATGCAGAGATAGTGGTGATAAGAGAAGCAGCCGGACGCACCGGCAATTACAGGCTTTCCGGTTCAAGCCTGTATGTAACGCTGGAACCCTGTATTATGTGTGTGGGAGCTATTGTTCATGCGAGAATAGGCCGCTTGGTCTTTGGTGCATTTGATGATAGATATGGCGCTGTCGGGTCTATGGTAAAGGCCTTTGATATGAACCTTAATCACACCCCAGAGGTTATATCAGGGGTTTTTGCAGAAGAATCAAGTTTATTACTGAGTAAATTTTTTGAGGCCCTTCGATAGGAGAGGTACCGAAGTGGTCATAACGGGGCCGACTCGAAATCGGCTGTCCCTTCAAAAGGGGGACCGTGGGTTCGAATCCCACCCTCTCCGCCAGAAATAGGCACCAGGGGGAGAGCTTTACGCAATTGTTTAACTGTCATTGCGAGGAGCTTTAGCGACGTGGCAATCCCAATTAATTACAAGAGATTTAGAGATTGCTTTGCTAAAGCTCGCAGTGGCAGTATATGCAAAGCCCTCAGAGCGCTCGTGGTTTGATATTTGAGATTTTTGTTCAATTTGATTGCAAATTATACAGATTATGATCTAAAATGTTGAATATCAAGGCCTGAGCCTATTACGGAGGGATGCCCGAGAGGCTGAAGGGGCGCGACTGGAAATCGTGTGTATCGCCAAAAGCGGTACCGAGGGTTCGAATCCCTCTCTCTCCGCCAATAGCAAAAAGCCCTGCAAGGGGCCAGGTCTCCATACAGTACAACACTGTGAACCCCGTCAGGCCCGGGAGGGAGCAGCGGTAAGCAGAAAGTTGTGTGTGTATGTTAAAGGCCTGGCCCCTTGCAGGGCTTTTTGCTTGAATAATCTCTCTTTCAATATTACTATGGTGACATGTATCAGGTTATTGCACTAAAATTCAGGCCACAGCTTTTTGAAGATGTTGTGGGCCAGGATCACATAACAACAGTTATCAAAAATGCAATTGATACAGGCCGCATTTCTCATGCCTTTATCTTTTCTGGCCCGAGGGGCGTGGGAAAGACATCTGTTGCCAGGATACTGGCCAAGGCCTTAAACTGCGAGAAGGGTACATCTACGACGCCATGTAATGAATGCAGCATATGCAAGGAGATCACGGCATCAAGGGCTGTGGACGTATTTGAGATAGATGCCGCCTCCCACACAGGGGTGGATAATGTAAGAGAGATTATAGAAAATGCACGCTATGCCCCAGCTGTTGCAAGGTATAAGGTATTCATCATAGATGAAGTGCATATGTTGTCTAAATCCGCCTTTAATGCCTTGCTTAAGACAATCGAGGAGCCACCCACACATGTGATATTTATCATGGCCACAACCGAACTAGGGAAAATCCCGCCCACTGTGCTCTCCAGGTGTCAGAGATATGATTTCAGGCGTATTTCTTTAGGGGATATTGTTTCTCATCTTAAGCTTATTACAGGTAAAGAAGGGATCAATATCACCGATGATGCCATAATGGCCATTGCCCTCCAGGCAGATGGAAGCATGAGAGATGCGCAGGGCATCTTAGAACATGTGGCAGCAACAGACGTCAAGGAGATCACATTAGATACCATAGAATCCCTTTTAGGCATGGTGGGGCGTTCCACAATGCATGATGTGCTTACTGCTATAATAAATAGAGATACAGTATCCGCCCTTGAGTTGACAGATGGGATATATCAGTATGGGCAGGACCTGAATCAGCTATACAGGTCTTTATTAGAGCAATTTCGGAATATGATGGTGTTAAAGGTCGGCTATGACATACCAACGCTTCCTGCAGAGGAGAAGACCTTTTTAACGGAGCTTATAAGGGACATTTCCTTTGAGGAGATACACAGGTGTCTAAGTGTTTTGATACGTTCTGAAGGAGACCTCAAATATTCGGCACTGCCAAAGATTACATTAGAGACCATACTTTTGAGGATTATTACTGCACCCAGGCTTGTTGATCTGAGTCAGTTGATAGATATGATCACTTCCGGGAGGCCGGTTATTAAGGCAGACCCTCCCTCTACACATACAACAGACAGGACAAAGAAACCAATGCCAAGTCTGCCAAGGTCATGGGATGGGTTCATGTCCTATATTAAAGATCACGACTCCCCTGTCTTTGCCGTGCTATCCAAGGCGGAGTGTGTTTCAGAAGATGAGGGCGAGATTACAATAGGGAGCCCCGCGCCGTTTTTGACCGAGCAGATAAAAAAGATGCTACCGGAAATTAAGAAGGCGGCATCCGCCTTTTTTAGAAAAGATGTCGACTTAAAACTGGAAGAGATAAGTGGAACTTTTGGTGATCAAGGAGACCTGCCTGTGCAGACAGGCGCACACAATCCGTCTGTTTTTGCTCGGCCCGCCAAAGGCGGAGCAAAGAAAAAACCATCTGATTCAGGTGATGAGGCTACTCAATCTCCTATAGTAAAAGAAGTCATATCGCAATTTAGTGGGACCATAACAGACGTCAAGACAAAAAAATGATACCCTTTAAGAGTTATGAGTTGGGAGTTAAGAGTTAAGAGTTAAGAGTTAAGAGTTGGGAGTTAAGAGTTAAGAGTTGGGAGTTACCAGAGATGCCAGGCCAAAGGAATGATACTATAACAGCGATTAGCGGTGTAAAGGTTGGACATTCTACAGATTTAAAAGGAGGGACTGGGCTTACAGTAATTCTTTTTGACAGGCCTGCTGCAGGTGCTGTGGATATAACAGGCATGGCCACATCTACCAGGCAGATCGATTCGCTTGGCATAATGCATCCAGGTCTTGAAGTGCACGCCATCTGCTTTGCCGGAGGGTCTGCATTCGGCCTTGATGCGGCAACAGGGGTGAGTAGTTTTTTAGAGGAAGGCGGGGTTGGCCTTAATCTGTTTGTTGCGAGAGTGCCTGTGGTCCCTACTGCGGTTATATATGATCTTTCATTTATGAACGCAGGGGCAAGGCCGACACCTTCTATGGCATATAGTGCATGCCTTAGTGCATCATCCAGGCAGGTAGATCAGGGTTGCATAGGTGCAGGGACAGGGGCTACATCAGGCAAATTAAGGGGGGTTGCAGGGGCGACAAAGACAGGTCTTGGCTCCAGCGTGGTAGAGGGCGCAGGTGGTATAAAGGCAGGCGCCTTGGTGGTAGCAAACCCCTTTGGTGATATTTTGGATGAGAAGGGCGGTATTATATCAGGTGCCAGAGATGAAGGTGGATTTATCAATTCTTATGAGAGCATATTAAGTGGAGAGGTGAGAAAACATGTAGGCAGCCCCTCTAATACCACGCTTTGTCTTGTATTAACTGACGTTTTTATGGATAAGATTACAGCCATGCAGGTGGCTCGTATGGCAGGCCATGGACTTGCAAGGCACATATCTCCGTATAATACGCAGTTTGATGGTGATATTGTATTCTGTCTCTCTGTAGGGAAGAAGGCGGCACATCCCCTTCATTTAGGTGTGATAGCCGCCCAGGCTGCAAAGATTGCATTATTGAATGCGGTGAGATATGCATGCCCCCTCGGAGGTATTCCCGCATCAAAGGATATAGAACATAGGACTTAAAACTCTTACATTCCTATACCAGGGCGAGATCTATAAACCCTCTTTTTTGGTCAACCTTTGCAACCTGCACCCTTACAATATCACCAATAGTAATAGTGCGTTTTTTCATCTTTACATACCTGCCTTCTATTATCCGGGCATTACCCAGGTCTTGTGCAGGAACAAGACCGTCTACCGGTGGTGCGGTAATCTCTACAAACATACCAAACTCTAAGATAGAGCTTACTATCCCTGTGAAAATATCCCCTATATGCCTTCTCATATAAGCCGCCTTTTTTAGCTTTAACACCTCAAGCATGGCATCGTCTGCGAGTTTTTCCCTTTGAGATACCTCAGGCGCTATTCTTTTCAGGTATCTTTGCCATTTACTACGGCCCTTCTTTGGAAGGCCGGTCGCTCTTAGTGTATCCTTTAATATCCTATGGATTACAAGATCCGGATAACGCCTTATAGGAGATGTAAAGTGCAGATAGGCATTAAATGCCAGACCAAAATGGCCCATATTCACATCTGAATATCCGGCTTTTCTTAACGCACGCAGTATCTGCTGATGGACAAATGTCTCAATAGGGGTTCCTATCACGTTATCTGCTATTCCTTGGAGGACCATGTTTATGCCGATTCCCTTATTAGTTGTCTTTATGAGGGTTGATACAAGCCTTTTGTCAAGGCCGATCTCTTTCATTGTAGTGCTGAGGTCGAGGAGGTCTTCTTTTACAGGTGGCTCATGTATCCTGTATAATATGGCTGCCCTATGCCTTTCCAAGAAAGAGCATACTGCCCTGTTTGCAATCAGCATAGCCTCTTCTATAAGCCTGCAAGCCGGATTCCTTTCTCTTTTGAATACTTCGTCTACCTGTCCTGTACTATCTAAACTGACCCCTATCTCCGGCAGATCAAAATCAAGGCTGCCCTTTTCTTTCCTCCTCTTATAAAGATAGCCAGCCATCTTATGTAAGGTTTTCAGGGCGGTTATGATCTCACCATTTTTTATAAAGATTTCTCCCGTTCCTTCCAGGAAAGGCCCGATTTCCTCATAGGTGAGCCGGGCAGCCGATCTTATTACGGCTTCAAAGATGTTTGTATTGATGATCCTGCCTTTAGGCCCTAGATAGATCTCTACTGCTACAGCCAATCTATCCTCATTGGGGTTTAGGCTCATGACTCCATTGGAGAGCACAGCGGGCAGCATGGGGATGGTGGCTTCCGGGAAATAGATGCTGAAAGACCTCTTAAAGGCTTCTTCGTCTAGCAAAGAGTCTTTACGTACAAGGTGAGATACATCAGCTATGGCAACGGTGAGCCTGTATGTACCCCCTGGTAACATATCTATGCCAACTGCATCATCAAAATCTCGGGCCTGAGAGCTATCTATGGTAAATAAAAGCCTGTCTCTTAGGTCTTGTCTATCTTTAAGCTCTTTTCCTATATCGATCTTTGATACCTTTTTGGCTTCAGCCTCGATATCCTTCGAAAAGAGCCATGGCAGGCCATATTTTATGGCAACAGATCTCAGGTCATCTCCAATCTTTACCGGCATAGCTAGTCTTTGAATAACACGGGCCCTTATAGTCTGAGGCGTCTTTTGAGATTTCGGGGGGTAAATCTTTGCAATAACAATATTTCCATCCTTTGCATCCAGTTCTGCGCCGAAAGGCACAACAATTCTATATGGGAAAGGGCTGTAGGGCTCAACCATACCCCCCTCTTTCAGTCTTTTATATATGCCGGTAATGGGCGTATTCGCCCTTTTTATAATAGAGACAACCTTGCCCCTGAGCCCCTTTTTATCCTTTCTGGCAACTACCTCTACGATGTCGCCATCCAAGGCATTACAAATCCTTTCTGGCGGGATGAATATGTCAGGATGGTCGCCATCACAGACGACAAAGGCAAATCCTTTTATGTTCCAACGTAATTTTCCTGTAACCTTCATGTCTATCCCCACTTTTTTATGTTTTGAGTATACTAGCGCAAATCACAGGTGTTTTATATAAAAATAGTTGTCAGGGATCAGGGATCAGTTTGAGATGAGGGAAGACGGGAGAATGGAAGATTGTTGGTTTCATTGGTTTTATTAGTTTGATTGGTTTATGTGAAGACAGAAACAAAGGCACAAAGTTTTGTAGGAGTCTTTTGCCCTCATCGGCCCCTACAATGCTTGTCAGTAGTCCGTTGTCCGTTGCAAAACCTTCAGATAGGATGGGACCTTTGCGCAATTGAAGAGCATATTCATTGCGAGGAGGTTTTCAGGCCGACGTGGCAATCCCATTGGTTGCAGGCACTTTGAGATTCGTAACTACTCAGGTGGATAGGCTGTAGGCTGAAGAAAATTTAGGAAAAGCAGGAATATTGCCTTCGGCGAACTCAGTCGAACCGTTTTTCCGCCAAAGCGCCGCAAGCGTGTTTTTCGGGTACCTTCAGCCTTCAGCCTAAACAGCTTCAGCCTGACTACGTGAGTAGTCGCTGAGATTCTTCACTTCGCTTAAGCCCCCACACTTCGTGTGGGTCCCATATTTTGTCTTCGCTAAAGCTCGCAATGACAATATGGGTATTACGCAAAGGTCTCAAGAATTGAATCTATGCTATCGTTCTCTTTAAACCGGTCACTGATCCCCGATCCCTGTTTTCATATAAACATTGGATGTTGACTTATTCAATAAGCAACCTATATAGATGATTAATCTGCATGTAGATCTTCAATAAACTTATACTGTTACCGATAAAGGTAAAATGAAGACAAAAATAGTTATATTATTGGCATTATTTTTATTGGTTGGACTTGTTGTTTCGTCTATTGACGTCAGGGGTATATGGCGAGCTAAGTTTGCCGGTAAAAGAGATAAAAAGACTATTGTTTCGATATTTGATACTAAGAAGAAGGCAAATATAGAAGAAATTCAGGATGGATCTGTATTTACGCACGCAGATATGGCGGGCTATTGGGTATTATTTATGCATATGCCTGATGAAACACAGGTTGTGGACTTAAATATAGACAATAAGGGTCGTATAATAAAATCTTCGGATCCAAAGATGAAAGACAGGATGTGCTCAATAGATGAAAAGGGGAAGGTAATTATATATACCTTAAACAATATGAGATTAATAGGATCCATGCAGCAAGAAGGGCAATATCTGGATGGCATGATAACCATAAAGGGTAAAAGGAATCCGATTCCGTTTTCAGCCCGTAAGGTATCAGATGGAGGGCAATGAGGCAGATTCAGCCTCTACAAATCCCCTCATGAATAAAGCCGGCTGCCTTGGGTGGGTTGGATTGTGTATTAAGACAGGACAAAGCTCATGAATGAAACCAAAACATTAAAGAAGGTACGTATCTATAGCCCTGATGTAGTGCTGATAAAGTGTGGAGGCATAGATGCTGTTGAGAAGACATACAGGAATAGAATTCTTCCCGTGCGTCTGTTTGGGATATGCCTGATTGCATGGGAGGCCTATATCTATTCCAAACTGAATGGGGTCTCCGGCATACCGAGGCTGATTGCAAAACCAGACCCCGTCTCCATTATTATTACGTATATAAAAGGTGAGAATTTAAGGGAGACGAAAGAAATCCCTGACAGACAATATTTTACCAGGCTGGCAGGCATTATTGAACAGATGCATAAAAGAGGTGTAATCCACTTAGACTTAAGAAACAGGAGAAATTATGTGATAGATGATGAAGGTCTGCCCTATATACTAGACTTTGGATCTTGTTTATATATCCCATGGCCGGGTTTTCTGCGGGATGTCCTGGCAAAGATAGATTGGATGGGATTTTTAAAGATAAAATGTAAGCTTGCACCAGGGTTTGTCACAAGACAGGAAGAATATAGCCTTAATATGGGCATAGGCTTAAGCAGATTGTGGATTATAGGCAAGGCCCCGAAATTTTTACGAAATATTATTCGGAATCTGATAGAGATGTTTTCTGCTCAATAGATTTTAGGTCTTTTTCGATCTTTTTTATCTTTTTATTCAAGGCCTTTAATTGTTTGTAGACGGAACTTTTTTCCGGAAGGCCAATGATAAAGATGGGTATCATTCCTGCAAAGAAGAAGATCATTAATAGAAGCCACATCTCTACTGGTATAATAAGCTTGTAATCTAAAAAGGAGAGCACAAAGCCCTGGGTATTATTAACCCCGAACATGATTAAAAGGAATAATACAATAATTATAAATAATGTCTTTATGTAATGCATGTCCTATATAATAAGCTACATGGATATTATAATCAACAATTATTGGTGAAATAGCTACCAGCACTCTGCAATGGGAACTCACTGGGAAGTATTGTTTTTTCTGAGGCATGAAGATAGTTATAAGACCTTGATTAAGGTTATAATCAGGAGTAAATTTTTTTTATGGGTTTAGATTATGATATCTTAGTTGGGCGATACAGGATGTATATCCTGGATCAAAAGGGCCTTTCAAAGGAGACATACAGGGCCTATATAAATGATATAGGCTCTATGGTCGGGTTTATGGATAAAAGGCATATTGATAAGCCTGATCGTTATGCAGTGCGTTCTTATATGTTATACCTGCATACCAGATATGCAAGAAGTACAATAAATCGCAAGCTCAGTGCCATAAGGGGTTTTTTTGATTTTGTCTTGACTGAGACCGATTTGGATGTAAACCCTTTTTCGCATGTAAAGTCTTTAAAGACAGGAAAGGAACTCCCTATGTTTTTAAGCCCTGATGAAATGATAGATCTTATAGAGGCCACATCTTATCCTCGCGATCGTGCCATCTTGGAACTATTATATTCTACAGGCATCAGGGTTGGAGAAGCGGAAGCCATGAATTGTTCTGATGTGGATGTTGATTCTGGTTTTGTAAGGGTTATGGGCAAGGGCTCTAAACCAAGGATTGTGCCTGTTGGCAGGCATGCTATCGAAGCAGTAACGGCCTATCTTACTGTCAGAGGGATAGACGATCCGATATACTGTAATGAACCATTATTCTTGAATAGAAAGGGATCCAGACTTACTTCAAGGAGCATAAGACGCGTGGTATACAGGTGGTCTACGTCTGTGGCTATCTCACGACATATAAGCCCGCATACAATCAGGCATAGCTTTGCAACACATATGCTTGATGCAGGGGCCGATTTGAGGTCTATACAGGAGATGCTTGGTCATGTAAGTCTGTCTACTACCCAGCGTTATACACATGTAACAGTGGACAGATTGATGGAGGTGTATGATAAGGCACACCCAAGGGCAAAGGAGGGGGGATGAATATAAGAGGGACAACGATCTTATGTATAAGGAAAGGCCGTAATGTGATAATGGCAGGAGATGGCCAGGTCACTGTGGGGGATGTGGTTCTTAAGGGAAAGGCAAAGAAGGTAAGGAGGTTACATGAAGGCAAAGTCTTGGCCGGTTTTGCCGGATCGACCTCGGATGCGTTCACCCTTTTCGAACGTTTTGAAGCAAAACTAAAGGAGTATAGAGGAAACCTTACCAGGGCTGCAGTGGAGATGGGAAAAGACTGGAGAACAGATAGGGTATTAAGGCGGCTTGAGGCCCTGATGATAGTAGCTGATGTAGAAAAGACATTTTTATTATCAGGCACCGGCGATGTAGCGGAGCCGGATGAAGACGTATGTGGTTTAGGCTCCGGGGGAAATTATGCAGTGGCTGCTGCCAAGGCGCTTGTCAGGTATACTGATCTTTCTCCTAAGGAGATAGCCGGGGAGGCTATGGATATCGCCTCTGATATATGTGTGTATACAAATAAAAATATAGTATATGAGGAGCTTGTATGAAGGATCTTACGCCAAAAGAGATTGTGGCAGAGTTAAATAAGTACATAATAGGTCAGGACAAGGCCAAGAGGGCTGTGGCCATCGCCCTTAGAAATAGATGGCGGCGTCAGAGGGTGACTGGAGATATAAAGGAGGACATATACCCCAAAAATATTATTCTGATAGGGCCTACTGGTGTTGGGAAGACAGAGATAGCAAGACGTTTGGCAAGGCTTGCTGATGCTCCTTTTGTAAAGATAGAGGCCTCAAAGTTTACAGAGGTGGGTTATGTAGGCAGAGATGTGGAGTCTATAATAAGGGATCTTATGAATCTAGGGGTCCAGATGGTGAAGAAAGAAGAGAGTGAACGTGTGGAGACAAAGGCTATAGAGATAGCCAGAGAGAGGCTACTCGATTGTCTTTTACCTTCAAATTCTGCTGCTACGCAAACACAATCAGATAGCAGGGAGAAGTTGCGCAAGATGTTTTTGGATGGGGCATTAGATGAGAGGATGGTAGATGTGGATGTGAGAGAGACTACCATGCCTGCAATAGAAATCTTCTCGGGCCAGGGCATAGAAGAGATGGGGATAGATCTCAAGGATATGTTTTCTAATGTCTTGCCTAAAAAGACTCGCAGGAGACAAATGAAGGTAAAAGATGCCTTTGAATTTCTGGTAGCAGAAGAGATAAATCGGCTTGTTGATATGGACAAGGTCTCTGAAGAGGCGCGGGCCCGTGTAGAAAATTCCGGGATCGTATTTGTAGATGAGCTGGATAAAGTGGCTGGTAGAGAATCCTCGCATGGTCCTGATGTGTCCAGGGAAGGTGTCCAGAGGGATCTGCTGCCTATAGTTGAGGGGACAACCGTAAACACCAAGTTTGGGCCGGTAAAGACAGATCATGTCCTGTTTATAGGCGCAGGGGCATTTCATGTAAACAAGCCCTCCGATCTCATCCCAGAGCTTCAGGGCAGGTTTCCTATCAGGGAAGAACTCGACTCCTTGACAAAGGAGGACTTTATAAGGATCCTTGTAGAGCCAAAAAATGCCCTTATTAAACAATATAAAGCGCTACTTGCCACTGAAGATGTTGACATCACCTTTGATGATGAAGCAATATCCGAGATTGCGGAAATCTCCCAGTATATAAATGATCATACAGAGAATATAGGTGCGAGGAGGTTGCATACGGTTTTAGAGAAGCTCTTAGACGAGATTTCTTTTTCTGCATCAGATATGACTGATCCCGCGGTGATACATGCTGATTATGTAAGGGAAAAACTAGGTGAAATTATTAAGAAAGAAGACTTAAGCAGGTACATATTATAGGGAGAAGGAATTATGGACAAGGTGGATATGATCCCTAAAGGCGGCTTTATCTCAGAGATGAAGCAGGGAGATAATGTAAAGGCAGTCTTTATGGTCTCAGAAAAGAAATTGCTTACGACAAGGAATGGCCGCCCATTTGCAAGATTGCAACTTATAGACAAGACCGGAGAGATACCGGCGATGATCTGGGATGATGTCAAACAGAAGATATCCGGCATTGAGCTTGGATCTGTCGTAGGGGTGCGCGGCAATGTTGAATCTTACGAAAACAGGCTTCAGATACGCTTAAACACAGTCAGAAGTCTTGATAAGGACAGGGTGGATATATCCACCCTACTGCCCACTACACAAAGGAATATATCTGAGATGATAAAGGAACTGGATCAGGTAATATCTCATATAAGAGATAAGCATCTCTTAAGGCTTGTCGGGAATATCTTCGGCAGGCAGGAGTTAAAGAAGGCCTTTATGAATGCACCTGCAGCAAAAACCATACATCATAACTATGTTGGGGGATTGCTGGAGCATACGCTCCAGGTGGCAAGATCAGTAATCTCTTTATTCCCCATCTATTCATATATGGGGATGAGTCAGGATTTGCTTTTGGCTGGGGCCATCCTTCACGATATTGGCAAGATCTATGAATATTCATACGATAGGGTTATTGATATGACCCCTTTTGGAAGACTGGTAGGCCATGTATACCTTTCTGCATACATGGTAGATAAAGAGATATCAGGGCTCGATGACTTTCCCGAGGAGTTGAGGATCCAGTTAATCCATCTTATACTCTCTCATCATGGTCAGCTTGAATTTGGTTCTCCAAAACTTCCAATGACCAAAGAGGCCATGTTTTTACATATGTTAGATGATCTGGATGCAAAACTTACCGGGTTTGATTCCATTATAGAGGCCACTCCGGACGATGAATTATTCTCTTCATTTTCTCAAATTTACAATCGCTATCTGTACACCAGGATGTATTCTGAGGAGGAGGAGTAGCAATCAGTTTACAGGGATCGGTTTCCAGCTTAAACACCGATTTTCACAGAATTTTAAGCGTCATAATTTTGCTGAACGAGTAAACCAAGGAATCGTTAACTTATTATAATTCATGACAATTTTATCATTAATAATCTAAAAGAAAGGTCACGTTCATTAACTGTGAAAATCTATGTTAAAGAAGAATATGAACAGGAGAGCTTTTCATAATATTCATATTGCCATTGCGAGCCCTCCTGATGTGGACGAAGCAATCTCTAACTATAGCTGTAACCAATGGGATTGTTTCATCGCTTACGCTCCTCACAGTGAATATTCAAATAATTGTACTTCCGCCCTCAATAGCTTTTGGCCCCTACTATTCTTTTCCGACTCTCGACTATCTTTTGACCCCTGACCCCTGACCCCCGATCCCTGAAACCTGATCCCTGTCAACCGACCCCTGTAACCTGCAGGTATTTTATTCAGGGATGCTTTTATCTTGCTCCTCGATAATAGAGTAGATTTCTTTTGAAGAGGATGCTTTCATAAGCTTATTCCTGAAATCAGAATTTTTTAGCATCATGGAGACCCTGGCCAATGCCTTGAGATGACCACTGGTAAAATCGGCTGGGGCCATAAGCAGAAAGAAGATGTGGCATGGCTTTCCATCCAGGGCATCAAAATCAAGCCCTTCAGCGCTTTTCCCAATGGAAGCGGTTATGGATTTAAGGCCTCGGATTTTACCATGAGGTATTGCAACGCCCTCTCCTATTCCAGTACTCCCAAGTTTTTCTCTGTTAAGAAGTATAGTTACCACCTCATCGAGATCCAGGTTGTAGGCTTTTGCAATAGGGCCGGCAAGTGCAGTTAAAATATCCTTTTTTGTTTCCTTCTTGATATCAAAGACTATACTCTTCGGTTTTAATATATCTACAATCTTCATTTTTCAGCCTCTATCAAACCAAGGTCCCCGTCTTCCCTTCTATAGAGAAGGCTTATATGGTTAGTCTCTGTATTATGGAAGACTATAAAGTTGTCCTCAGAGATGGCCATCTGGAGTGCGGCTTCATCTACACTCATGGGCTTTACAAAGTAATCTTCCTCATGAATGATCCTTGGTTTTTCATCTAAATCTTTTTTGGGCGATACTTCGGCTATATGCTCCCTGGAAGCAGCTCCCTTTTTTGTTTGAGACTTTTCTTTATAACGTTTTATTTGCTTTTCCAGTTTATTCATTACCATATCTATAGCAGAGTACATATCTTCTGTGCTCTCTACTGCCTTTATCTTCGTGCCATAGGCATTGAGTGTGACTTCTACCGTATGTCGTATCTTTTCTACGGATAGCACAACATGGGCTTCTCCTAGCCTGTCGCTATATTTGTATATCTTGGATAACCGTTTTATTGCATACTCTCGTATGGCTTGTGATGGTTCTAAATTTCTAAAAGTTATATCTATCTGCATGATATCTCCTGCTTTTAAAGCTTGATATTTATTCGATTAGGGCTGACTAATAATATTTTTTCCTTTTATTTGAAGGCAGGGCCCCCATTACTTCTCGGTATTTTGCCACTGTACGCCTTGCAATGGTGATACCTTTTCCCCTTAATTTTATTGTGATGGCCTGATCGCTTAAAGGGCTTTTAGGGTCTTCAGCCTTTATAAGGGTTTCAATCTCGCTTTTTACGCTTTGAGAGGCTACAAATCCACCATCATTCCTTGAGATGCCGCTATTAAAAAAGAATTTCAACTCAAATATCCCTTGAGGGGTGTGGACGTATTTTTTTGATGTCACCCTGCTGATGGTGGATTCATGCATGCCGACATCATCAGCCACATCTCTAAGAACCAGGGGTCTTAGATGGTTTGTCCCATGGTCTAAAAATTCCCGCTGGAATCTCATTATACTGGCAGTAACCTTACATAAGGTACTCTGGCGTTGCCGGATGCTTTTTATCAACCATTGAGCTGATTTGAGGCGTTCCGTAAGATAATCCTTTGTCATATGCCCTGGTTTATTTGAAATTAGCAGGTCCTGATACTCCTTGTTCAGGTTTAATCTTGGGATGTCTTCTTCATTGAGTACTACAATATAATCATTATCCATCTTAACTACATATATATCCGGTACAACATATTGTTGCGGCTCGTCTGAGTAATTTCTCGCAGGCCTGGGCTCCATCTTTGAGATTATTTGTGCTGCCCATGATATATTTTCTACAGTTTCATCAAGGGCTTGAGCAATTTTATCAAAGTTTTTTGTCTGCAGGTCCTCAAGATGAAAGTCTATGATCCTCCCAATAATACCATTCTCAAGGCCAAGAATCTTTGCCTGTACAAAAAGACATTCTTTTAAATCTCTACCGGCCACGCCTATAGGATCAAATATCTGTATCTGCTTGAGTACAGCCAGGATTTCTTCTTCAGTTGCTTCTGTTGCGTTACGTATTGTTTCCATATCAGCGGAAAGATATCCATTGCTATCTAGATTTCCTATAACAAAAACACCTATTCTGCGTTCTTTCTCGGTGAAATGGTTTAATCTAAGTTGCCACAAGAGATGTTCCGTAAGGCCTTCTTCATTGGTTGCCGTACTTTCAAGGGTTGGTTTTTCTTCTTGCCTGTTATATGGGATATTGGCCTGCCCATAGGTATCCAGATATGCCTCCCACTTGGTCTGTTCAATCTTATTTATGTCTGGGGCTTGATCGGATACGCCATCTGTTTTTTCAGATGGGGGGGTTGCATTTATTTCAAGCAGGGGGTTTTCTTGCAGTTCTTGCTCAATATATTCCGTAAGTTCTAATCGGGATAGCTGGAGGAGCTTTATAGCCTGCTGGAGCTGTGGCGTCATTATAAGCTGTTGAGTCATTTTCAGCTGCTGTTTTAACTCCAGTGCCATAGGCCGGTCTCCTCAATTCAGGGAAAAGTCATTTCCCACATATATCTTTTGCACCTGTTCGTTCTTTATCACCGATAAAGGATCTCCCTGTTCTATTACTACGCCGTGATGTATAATATATGCCCTGTCACATATCTTAAGTGTTTCTTTCACGTTGTGGTCTGTAATAATTACACCAATTCCCCTTTTTTTCAAGTCTATGATCATAGACTGAAGATCTTTTACTGTTATAGGGTCTATGCCGGCAAAGGGCTCATCAAGCAATAGATATAAGGGGTCTAGGGCCAATGCCCGAGCTATTTCAAGCTTACGCCTCTCTCCGCCGGATAGAGACAATGCCTTATGTTTCCTTACATTTTGCAGGCCGAATCCATTTATGAGTGCATCTAGTTCCTTTTTTAGCCCATCTCCTTTTAATCCTTTTGCCTCTAAGGGGACCCGGATATTTTCATCTACTCTTAGCCCTCTGAATACGGAGGCCTCCTGGGGCAGATAGCCGATACCGTTATTTGCCCTTTTGGCAAGGTCCATTTCCGTGAGCTCTTTATCACCAATATATACGTTACCCTTATCTGCCTTTATAAGGCCCACAATCATATAAAAGGTGGTAGTCTTTCCCGCACCATTTGGGCCCAGCAGGCCGGTTATTTCCCCCTGGGAGCACGTAAGGTCAATCCCCTTTATTATATGGGCATCCCCAAAACTCTTTTCAAGGCCAATAGCCTTAAGTGTTAGCGATCCCATCTTAATATCCCTGTTTCCTTTTCTGTTTCTATCCTGATTTTTACTTTGCCACCCTGTCCTTCCGCCATTTGATAGCCTGAAACCATATCTATTGTGACTATTTGAGCGGATATCCTTTCTTCGCCCCTTATAATTACGACATCACCTGTTAAGATAATCTTTTTCTCATCCAATAAATATTTAGCCTGATTACAGCTGCCTTCTTTGCCTTGCCATACAATATTCACGTCACCACTTGCAATTAAATAGTTCACCTTATTTGTAGAGTTATCATAAAATATCTGAAGCCTTTTGCATTTAAGCGTCATGTCTTCTTTTATGGCATTTACATTGCCGGTAAATATGGCCTCTTCTCTGTTAGTATATACGTCCAGCCTGTCAGCCTCTATCTCTATAACATCGGTATCCCCGGGGCCATCCTTTAGGTCGGAGGCGTTTATTACTGCCCAGGGAATAAGTGAACTAAGGAGTAAGATAATTATTATATATCTTTGCATTTACACCGCCTGAAAAGCTAAATGAATTAAAATTATTGCTGAACCGAGCCTTTTTTGCCTCAACAATGATTCCTCTTCCCTCAACCTTTATGGGGCTATCTGTATTGGCTATATCGGATTTTCTATCCCAGATGAGTCCATCCATGTAGGCCTTGTCGCCGTCTTGGGTCTCAATTATAATAGGGCCCAAAATCTTCAGACTAGACTGGTTTATATCATAGCGTGCATTTTCTCCCTTCATGTGGACTCCGTTATTTGTATGGATTTCAAATTTACATAAGCAAATGTTATCATCTGTGTATTGTACGGCCTTATCTGTATACAACTCCATGAATGAGTCATTATCCAGGTTTTTCTCCGACATATAGACCTTGGTCATCGATCGTGATATGTCACTTGTACCTTCGGTTTTGACTGGCTTTACCTCGCCTGATCTCAATATCAGGCTTATGCCGATGACAATAAATATACCGACCATCCATTTATACCACATAATGTTCCATTATTTTGTCATAGAGGTCTTGAGATTTAAGTATATATTCAATTGCTTGCCTTACTGAGCCCCTCCCGCCGGGATTATCTGTGACTATGTTGACCTTTTTCCTTACCATATCTACTGCATCTGATGGCGCGATAGTAAGCCCGCAAATGGCCATTGCAGGAAGATCTACCAAGTCATCTCCCATGTAGGCAATCTCTGATGTATCTATACCCAGTTTTGCTGCGATCTTTTTCAGCGCCTTTTTTTTGTCTTTGCTGTTTTCTATGACGTGCTTTATTCCCAACTCTTTTGCCCTGTACTGTAAGGCCTTTGATTTCCTGCCTGTAATAATGGCTACGTGTATGCCTGCCCTCATGATCATTTTTATTCCATGGCCGTCTTTGGCGTTAAATGCCTTTATCTCCATGCCCGTATCCGTGATATATATGCGAGAATCCGTAAGCACACCGTCAGCATCTAAGATAAGTGCCTTGATCTTTTTCATCCTGCCGCCTTCTTTATATCAAGAATTTGTTTTAATAATGGCTCAAGGTCGGACAGCCGCAAGGAATTTGGCCCATCGCTTAGGGCATGCTCGGGGCGGTCATGTACCTCCATGAATAGGGCATCTATACCAAAGGCCACCCCGGCTTTAGCAAGGGGAACAATAAATTCGCTGTTTCCAGCTGATGATGTCCCTTTACCTCCGGGTAGCTGGAGGCTGTGGGTGACATCAAATACCACTGGTTTTTTGAACGACCTCAAAATCCCCAGCGATCTAAAGTCACAGACAAGATTATTATAACCAAAGGAAGAGCCTCTTTCTGTCAAGAGTATCTTTTTATTTTTTGTACTCTCAACCTTTTTTATTACGTTTATCATATCCCATGGGGCCATAAATTGCCCCTTTTTTATATTTACAGGTAGGCCGGTTTTGCCTGCAGCTATTAAGAGATCCGTCTGCCTGCACAGAAATGCGGGAATCTGTAAAAGATCAAGGACCTTTGAGGCAGGCAAAGCCTGGTCCGGGGTGTGTATATCTGATGTGATTGGAAGATCCAGATCTTGCTTTATCTCACCTAAAATATCCAGGCCCTTTTCTAAACCAGGGCCTCGATATGCATCGAGACTTGATCTGTTGGCCTTGTCAAAAGATGCCTTGAATATATAAGGCATACCTATCTTCACCGTAATTTCCTTCAGTGCCTGAGCCATATATATGGCGTGGCTTCTTGATTCTATCACGCATGGCCCTGCAATTAATACAAGCCCATCCCCACCTATTGTATTTCCTCTTACATCTACCTTTTTCATGGTTGCGCACCATACTTTACAGCGGCAATTCCTTTTCCTGGAGAAGAAAGTACGCCGAAGATATTTTTTGTATCTCTATAGTCTCGCATGGCTAAGGTTTAACGTAAGCGGCGTTGGGGTGTCAAGTTGTAACTAATCAGGTTCAAGGTTTGAGGGCATCTCATATTGACATGCAAATAGCGGGCGTGATATTTACCGCAGAACTTTTATAACTAGGAGTATATATGCAGGAGGTTAGACTTCATGGAAGAGGCGGGCAGGGGGCTGTTACATCAGCGGAACTTATAGCTACTGCCGCTATAAAAAAGGGCAAGTTTGCTCAGGCATTTCCAAGCTTTGGGCCTGAGCGCAGGGGTGCTCCTGTTGTAGCATTTTTCAGGGTTGATGAGAAAAAGATAAATATCAGGGCAAAGGTATATAACCCTGATATAGTAATTGTATTAGATCCGGGGCTGCTATCTTTGTTGGATCCTACCGATGGCATGAAAGCAGATGGCATTTTAGTGTTAAATACGAAGAAAGGCCCGGATGAAATACGTGATAAGTATGGATACAAATGCAAGATCATTACAATAGATGCAAATAAAATAGCCTTAAAAGAGTTGGGCAGGCTTATAGTAAATACTACTATGCTGGGTGCCTTTTTAAAAGCGACAGATGTTTTGACGCTTGAGGATATTGAAATGCCTCTAATGGATAGATTCGGGGCCAAGTTGGGGGGCAAGAATATGTTTGCCTTAAGACGGGCATATGAAGAAGCCATTATAAAGGAGTAGAGATCGTGGCAAAACCAATGGAACAAATCAAGTGGCGGGAATTAGAACCAGGGGCTGTAGTCACCGAGGTAGGTAGTGCCAGAGAGTATCATACTGGGACATGGAGATCGGCAAGACCTGTTGTAGATAGTAAGGGGTGTATAAGGTGTGGTGTGTGCTGGCTTTTTTGTCCTGATGCGGCAATAATACAGGCAGCAGAAGGACATTTCGAGGCGGATCTTACCTATTGTAAAGGGTGTGGGATCTGTGCACGGGAATGTCCTACGGGATGTATCACCATGGTTACTGAGGAGGAGGAATAAGATGGGCGGAAAGCGAAAGGGAATCGAGGTCTCGCTTGCTATAGCAGAGGCAGTGGGACAGGCCAATGCAGATGTAATCGCTGCCTACCCAATAACCCCTCAGACACACATTGTGGAACACCTCTCGGAATTGGTAGCAAATGGCGAGTTGGACGCTGAGTTTGTACCGGTAGAGAGCGAGCATTCAGCCATGAGCGTGTGTTGCGGATCTGCTGCTGTCGGCGCGAGAACCTTTACAAGCACAAGTTCTCAGGGGCTGGCATTAATGTCGGAGATATTTTTCATTGCCTCTTCAATGAGGTTGCCGATGGTGATGGCCCTTGCAAACAGGTCTCTGTCCGGTCCGCTTTCCATCTGGAATGATCATACAGATACGATGATGGTGCGCGATGCAGGCTGGATACATGTCTTTGTAGAGAATGGCCAGGATGCCTATGATCATATGTTCTGGTCATTCAGGGTCGCAGAAGACCCGGATGTGCTTTTGCCTGTTGCTGTGAATTTTGACGGGTTCATACTTACTCATGTGATAGAACCTATAGAATACGAGGAGGACGAGACAATAAAAAGGTATTTGCCCGAATTCAGATTAAAAAACGCCCTGCATCCTGACAAGCCTGTCTCGATGGGCTGCTTCGCTATGCCTGAGATATATACAGAGGCCCAGATGTCCAGAGAAGATGGGTTGGTAAACTCATACCCCGCAATCATTAAGGCATGGGATGAATGGGGGAGCCTTACAGGGAGACAGTATCATCCAATAGAGACTTACAGGGCAGATGATGCCGACTATTGCATAGTAACCATGGGGTCATATGGCGAGACCGCAATGGAGGTTGTAGATACCTTAAGGGAAGAGGGTGAGAAGGTAGGTGTGGTGAAGATCAGGCTGTGGAGACCTTTTCCCTTTGATGAGTTTCAGGGAGCAGTGCTTGGTAAAAAGGCCTTGATAGTCATTGACAGGGCCATCAGTTTCGGCGGCCCTGGCGGGCCTGTTGCCTCAGAGTTACGATCGGCTCTTTATAAGAAAGAGGGCGCCCCAGCGATTGTGAACTATATAGCAGGCCTCGCAGGCAGGGATGTATCCCGCAATGATTTCAGGAACATTATTTTAGAAGGCAAAGCCAAGGCGGAATCAGGTGATACTGAAGGGTTCATACTTTACGGTTTGAGAGGATAAGGAGTCAGCTATGGATAGATTTGGTATTTTTGCCCCGAGATTGGTTGAAAAGGCGGAAAATTTTACATCAGGGCACAGGGCATGTCAGGGGTGCGCAGAGGCCTTGGCTGTGAGGTTAGTTATGAAGGCGTTAGGCCGCGATACCATTGTTGCTATGGCAACAGGATGTATGGAGATTGTTTCTTCGCCCTTGCCTACGACTGCATGGATGGTGCCCTGGATACACGTGGCATTTGAGAATGCATCGGCTGTAGTATCCGGTTGTGAGGCCGGGATGAAGGCATTGATGAGAAAAGGAAAACTCCCTGAAAAAAAGATAACATTTGTGGCAATGGGTGGTGATGGCGCGACCGCTGATATAGGGATGGGACCACTCTCCGGGGCGATGGAGCGTGGCCATGACATGATCTATATATGTTATGACAATGAGGCATATATGAACACAGGCATACAGCGTTCCAGCTCCACACCATATGGCGCAAGCACCACGACAAGCCCTGCAGGGAAATATAGTATTGGACAGCATACCCGGAAGAAGAATCTCCCCCAGATAGCAGTGGAGCATAATATTCCGTATGTGGCAACGGCTTGTCCAAGTTTCCCCTTTGACCTTATGACTAAGGTGAAGAAAGCAGCCTCGATACAGGGCCCTGCCTATATCCATATCTTGAGCGTATGTCCTACGGGCTGGAGGATACCAATTGATGAAGGTATCCGCTATGGGAGACTGGCTACGGATACAGGGGTTTTCCCTCTGTACGAGGTGGTAGACGGCTCGTATAAGATGACTTACAAACCCTATCGGTTAAGGCCAGCAACTGACTATTTAAAGGGTCAGGGAAGATTTCGGCACCTAACTGATAAGGAGACAGGCGTGATACAGGATAGAGTTACAAAAGAGTATGAAGGACTGCTAAAAAGGTGCGAGGGCAGGTAAGATGGCAATAGATATTCAGAAGATAGATCAAATCATCTCTACCTATGAAAGGACAGAGGAATCATTGCTGGCAATTTTGCAGGATTTTCAACATAATTTTAATTATGTCCCTGAAGAGGGGATAAGAAGATTAAGCGAGATTTTTGGTGTATCCGAGAGCAGATTATATGCCATGGGTACCTTTTACAATGCCCTTTCCTTAGTACCTAGAGGCAGACATACCATTAAGGTTTGCTCTGGAACAACATGTCATCTCAAAGGTGCAGGATTGATACTTGAGGCCTTTGAACGCGAACTTGGTGTAAAGCGTGGTGGTGTTACAGAGGATATGCGTTTTTCCATCGAGACGGTAAACTGTGTAGGTGCATGTGCAATGGCTCCGGTGGTAATGGTGGATGATGATTATCATGGGCATGTAACCCCTTCAAATATTACAGGCGTGCTTAAAAAATATGACTAAAAGGACAGATTCAAATGAGACTTCTAGCATCTACCGAAGATCTTGAAGGATACAGGGATCAGATAAAGGCATCGACAGATGATCATATTCCAAGTGTTTTAATCTGTTTTGGCACAGGCTGTCAGGCAAACGGTGCAGTTAAAGTGGCTGAGGAATTCAAGCAGACGATTGAGTCGATGGGACTTAAGATAAATGTTGATATAGGGTTAAAGACTACAGGCTGTCATGGTTATTGTGAAAACGGTCCTCTTGTTGCTCTCAAACCAAAGGGTATACTTTATCTTAGGGTAAAACCGAAGGATGTGCCGGGAATTGTTGAAAAGAGTGTTTTGGGAGATGAACTTGTCGAGAGACTTCTTTATAAGGATATCAATACAAAAGAGATTATTGCAGAATACCAGGCCATTCCCTTCTATAAACATCAAAAAAGGATAGCCCTAAGGAACATAGGGGGTATAGATCCTACGTCTATCGATGATTATATATTAAAAGATGGATATTTTGCTTTGGCAAAGGCCCTTAAAATGGATCCTGATAATATTATCTCAGAGATAGAGATCTCTGGCCTTAGGGGGCGTGGCGGCGGTGGTTTTCCTGCAGGCAGAAAGTGGAGATCATGCAGGGATGTAGAAAGTGATGTACGGTATGTAATCTGCAATGGAGACGAGGGAGACCCTGGGGCATTCATGGATCGTTCTACAATGGAGGGAGATCCACATACAGTAATTGAGGGGATGATAATAGGCGCTTATGCTGTAAGCGCGCATCAAGGGTATATATATGTAAGAAATGAGTATCCACTTGCTATTGAAAACCTCCAGACTGCAATAGATGCTGCCAGAGGAAAAGGCTTGCTTGGCAAGGATATTTTAGGCTCGAAATTTAATTTTGATATAAAGATAAGCCGTGGTGGTGGTGCATTTGTGTGTGGGGAATCATCCGCCCTGATGAAATCTGTAGAGGGCAAGATTGGTGAACCTAGGGCAAAATATATAAGATCTGTTGAGAGAGGTCTTTATGATAAGCCTACGGTCCTTAATAATGTAGAGACATGGGCAAATGTACCCGTGATAATAAAGAATGGCGCCAAATGGTATTCCCAATTTGGGACTGAGAATTCTAAGGGTACAAAAGTATTCTCTCTTGTCGGCAAGGTGAACAATACCGGTCTTGTGGAAGTGCCTATGGGTATTACCTTAAGAGAGCTTGTATTCGATATAGGCGGTGGAATACCGAAGGGCAAGAAGTTTAAGGCGGTTCAGACCGGGGGGCCTTCCGGCGGGTGCATCCCAGAGTCGCTTTTGGATCTGCAGATAGATTTTGACAGCCTTTCAGATGCGGGATCCATGATGGGCTCCGGCGGCATTATCGTTATGGATGAAGAAACATGTATGGTGGATGTGGCAAAATACTTTATAACATTTCTGGTAGGGGAGTCTTGTGGTAAGTGTACGCCATGCAGGGAAGGGCTTAGACGGATGATGGATATACTTACAGGCATTACTGAAGGCAGGGGCAAGCAAGGGGATATTGAGCTTTTAGAAGAACTATGTGATGTCTTAAAGTGGGGGGCATTATGTGCGCTTGGGACCTCTGCTGCAAACCCTGTGCTCTCTACTATTCGTTACTTTAGGGATGAATACGAGGCGCATATAAAGGAAAAGAGGTGCCCTGCCGGTGTATGTAAGGCGCTTATTACCTATCGGATAGATGAGGACAAATGTACGGGTTGTACGGTGTGCGCGAAGAAGTGTCCACAGCAATGTATATCAGGGGAGAAAAAGAAACCACACACAATTGATACGGGTAGCTGCATTAAGTGTGGTATTTGCAGGGATGTTTGTCCCTTTGATGCAGTGATTGTTGAATAAGGAAATGTTATGGAAAAGATTAAATTTATCATAGATGGTAAAGAGGTTGAGGCCATAAGAGATCAATGTGTCCTGGATGTGGCAAGAGAAAATGGGATATATATCCCAAGCCTGTGTTATAATCCCGAGGTCAAATCCAGCGGGGGTTCCTGCAGGCTATGTCTGGTAGAGGCACATCAGGCAGGCAGGATGCGTCTGGTTACCGCATGTAACTATCCGATTAGAGAAGGGCTTGAGATAAAGACAGATACCTCTTTGGTAAAACGCATACGGAAAGGGATCCTAGAACTGCTCCTCGCACGTGTACCGGACTCTGATGTGATAAGAGAACTTGCAGCCAACGACGGGATTGATGAGCCGCGTTTTGTTAAGGATGAGGGAGAAGATTATCACAACAAGTGTATTGCATGCGGGCTTTGCATGCAGGTGTGTGAAGAGGTGGTGGGGGTCTCTGCCATAGCTATGTTAAATAGGGGGCCGGATAAGATTCCAGGCACACCCTATAAAAAACCAAGTGAGGTATGTATTGGATGCGGGGCATGTGCCTATGTGTGTCCCACAGATGCGATACCCATGGAGGACAATGGGGATACCAGGAAGATATGGGGCAGGGAATTTAAAATGCACCTATGCAGCGTGTGCGGCAAGCCCTATATGCCAGAGGCCCAGATCGATTGGATAGTAAAGACTACAGGCAAGGACAGGGTATTTTTTGATAAATGCCCTGATTGCAGGTAACCATTCTTTAAGGTGGTCTTTTTAAAGAAGGACAAAAAGAGACTTATCTGTTATGCGTCAGGCGCCATGCGCGGTGTATATTATGCGGGGGTGATGAAGGCACTTGATGAAGAAGGGATCCAATTTTCCGATATAGCAGGGATAAGCGTGGGTTCTACTGCGGGGGCATGGCATGGTGCAGGACAGGCTCAAGAGGTCCTTGATGCATGGGAGGCTTTAGGCAGATACGGCCTTTCTTATCATCCTTTTTTAAATAGAGATAAGGCAAAGAATCTGGATTGGCTAATCCATAATATTTCTCTTCCGTTTCTGGATATAAAGGGACTGAAACAATCCGGGATACAACTCCATGTGGCAACCTCGCAGGTGTTGCACCCCTCAAGATGGAGCAAAGGAGAGAAATTTGTCAGGAGATTCTTCCGGTTTAAAGACGATTTTTCTAATGATAGATTGATTATGGCAATCAGAGCCAGTTGCTGGGTACCATTTATAAACGGAATATTTTCAGCAATCAAGATTGATGGGAACAGGTATCTGGATGGTGGACTGACAGGCAGGATCCCTATAGATTGTGCAGATCTTGAGGCATTTGATGAGGTATGGATAGTGGCCGCATCTCCTAATGGGATAAAAGAGCTTGATAAGATTGATCTTAGTGCCTATGAAAGACCTGAATTTATAGTAATAACCCCAAGTTCTTCTGTCCCTGTAGGCAGGGGAGATCTTGACATAGATAAATTTTATGCCACCGCTGAGATGGGGTTTTACGATACTAAAAAGGCGATTAAAGGATAGTCGATAGTCGGCAGTCGTAAGTCGGAAAAGATTTACAAAACCCCATAATAGCATAGCCATTCAAGCATAATACTCTCCAAATACGGCCTTTGCCGCCCGGGGGATATCAGCATCCTTCAGTCTAATAACCTGAGCAGTTACTCTATTTTTAAGTATTTATACGCCAGCCTATAGGGGGTGAGGCCTGATTCCTGTGCTATAAAGTAGTGAATTCATGGGTCAGTCATGATAAAAGACAAAACAAAAAATAGGGGAAAGGCAGTTGACAAGATGGATCAGAAAATAAAGGATGCTATCTTCAAAAAGATAGAAGAGGAGCCGTTTGCTCAAAGATTTGGCATAAAACTTATCGAACTGGACAAGGGCTATGCAAAGGTTCAGATGGAGTTGACACATTATATGGGAAACATATTCGGGATGGCTCATGGAGGGGCTATATTTGCGCTTATAGACGAGGCATTCGAAGCGGCCTCCAATTCTCACGGCACGGTTGCTCTGGCCCTTAATATGAACCTGTCCTACATAACCCCCCCTGCCCCAGATAGCAGGCTTACAGCAGAGGCAAAAGAGTTAAGCCTTACAAAAAGGACAGCAAATTACGATATAAGGGTATATGATGAGAATGGGAAATTGATCGCATTATCTCAGGCCCTGGTTTACCGTAAAGACGATAGGTTGCCTTTTCTTAAGGGATAAAGACATAAGCAGGATGTTGTATTATGGAGATGATATCACCACTTACAAATGCATCGATTGATTCATAGCCTTTGATTTTTATTCTTATTCTTCCCATCTAAACCTTAGCAGGTTACCCAGCAGTCCCAACTCTCTGTAGGTAGCCGCCTTCTCATATGAAAGGATAAAAGAAAAGGATGCCCTATGGGTAGGACCTGTCTTTTCATAAGAGATTGTACGCCACAGGATATCAAGGGTTGAAGCGTTGTCTGTCTTAGAGGCGCTAGCCAATGTCAATAAAGGTTCCCAGTTGAGTTTAAAGCCTTTACCATTGAATGGAATGATATTTGGCATATGCCATGAGCGGTGTGTTGCGTCCTTATAAGAATAAAATAGAGGCCATATGCTAAGGGTATCTATCTTATCTCCATCTCTTTGTGTTTCATGTGTAATGCCGCTTAAGATAAGGATTTGATTCTTTTCTATAGATCTTCCGAGATCTATGTCGTCTGAATACTCCTTTCTATATATAGGCCACATTATGCTCTTCATATTATAGGCAGGTCCTTTCTTCTTCCAGTACAGAGGAAAGATCCTTACCTCTTCATATCCGCCTGATGCAAACCGTATAATTGGCCAGGGACAATCCATACTTGTATGTGGGTAAGCATAGTCTTTGTTGTATGTAAAAAATGGCCAGAGGATGGACATGTTTTTATAGGAGTTTCCTCTATCATAAAAGAATAGCGGCAGGATAGCATCCATCTGGCTGCCCGAGCTTTTTTTGTGATGAAAGATAGGCCAGAGAAGATATTGGGATATCTCGTCATTCCACCTTTCTTGACCGTAGACAGGAAACACCTTAAATTTATACCCCTTACTATAAGTAAATATGGGCCAGAGCAGCGTATATGTGTTTACATTATCTGTAGTAGACTTTGAGTATAAGGGCCACAATACGAATTTTGCCTTATCAAAACCAAAACGGTTTTTCAGATGACCATACAGGGGGAATACGCCTCCATATCTATTGGTTTCATCTCTTCCATAAAAAAAGAGAAGCAGGTCAAAGCACATATGTTCATCTGCCCTCTCATACCTGAAGACGGGAGAAAATCTTGAGCGAGAATCCGTGCACTTACCTAGAGGGTATAGGATATCTATGTGGGTTTTATCTCTGTAAAAAAGAGGTCGCAAAGCGATGTTGGAAGATGTAACCTCGAATATGGGGCCAAGCGCGTTGAATTCAAACTGATCCTCGTTTGAGCTATAATACATAAAAGGAGCCAGATTTATCTCAAGGCAATAGAGTGCAGGGGCATATATGATAAATATTATACAACTTAGTATTATATGCCTATATCCCACGCATAACCCTCCATGTCTTTTTCGGACACAACGAAAGATGAAAAGCTCTTAGCCAATAGCTTTCAGCTGTATAAGGATTGAAATCATTTTATATTCTTTTTTTAGCTGAATGCTGATCGCTGAGAGCTGATTGCTGTTTTCATACAAACTACCTAATCGCCGCACCTACAACCGTACCCATTACAGATATGGGGGTTTGTTCCTTTATCCCCTGGGCAGCCTGGTTTACACTTTTGATTGCACGCTTTATCTCTGTGTACAGCTCGTCATCGATAAGGATGCGCCCCAGTGCGCCTCTGCCTGCGGCAATCTCAGAGCTTATTACATTTAGGTTGTCTATTGCAGAGGCCAGATCATAGTAAAGCGTATCATCAGAAAGAAGGAGGCTAAAGGTGCTGTTCTCTTCCATCCTGGATGTGACCTTTTGAATATTCGTTATAGTCTCTAATAAAGAGAGGTATAGCCCGTCATCTGTTAAAAGCATTCCTAGTGTTCCATGGCCGGAGCTCACATCACTTGCTATAGCATTTAATCCCCGGGCTGTTGCTCCCAATTGAGAAGAAAGCTCTACCATATTGTTTGAGACCTCTTTTAGATTTAATACTACATCAGAGAAGGCACCTTTATTTTCTGATATTATTTCAGAGACATCTATACTGGCCCCTTCGAAGGCATTCATGATATTATTTAATCTGTTCATGCCTTCTTCTCCGCCAAGCGCGGTGTTAAGAGATTCACTTAATTGTGCTATGTTTTGAGAAACTTCCCCTAATTGCGTTAACAAAAAATCCAGAGATGGGGGGGTCTCTGCCCTTAAAAGTTTACCCCCTTCAGGGACAATCTCTTTTGACCTGCCTGGGGTCAAGCCAATAAACTTATCACCAAGCACCCCTTTTGTCCCAAGGGATGCTATAGTGTCTACAGGTAGTTGCACCTGTTTATATATGTCGGCCCAAACCGTCGCTGAGTAATCCTTATTAAGTGCTATGTGTTTGACGCTACCTATCTTTACACCTGCCATCTCTACCGGGGCACCTATTCTCAATCCTTCTATAGAGGTAAACACTAAGGTGATAGAGTATGCCTCTTTTCTGTTAGTGCTTATCTCTCCTATCTTCATGGATAAGGCTATAAATATGATAATAATAATAAAGACGAATATTCCTACTCGAACTTCATTACTCATTTAAGAATCCCCTTTAAAAATCTATTTATTAGGCCTACCATACATGTATGGCTCAAGCAAGCAATCGATCTTCTTCTCTAAGGATGGATTTGCATCTTTACTCAGTACAAATGCCTTGAGATAATAGTCCAGCGCCTTGGATTTTTTACCGAGCGCAAAGAGAACGTCTCCCATATGTTCGTTTACTACAGGGTCGTGATTACACTTGTCCAATGCAAGTTTCATATATTTTAAGGACTTTTTGGGCATATTCCTTTTAAATAGGACCCACCCCATAGAATCCAGTATAAACCCGTCATCAGGCCTTGTTTTTAAGGCCTCTTCAATCATAGCCTGAGCCTTTGGCAGATTCTTTCCCATATCAGCCCATACATAGCCGACAAAATTAAGCATGATAGGATCGTGCGGATGTTTTTCGAGTATCTCTATCGCAAAGACCAGTCCTTTCTTTCTTTGCCCGCTTTCTTCCAGCATGGTTGCCAGCCTGTAACCGATTTCTTTGCATGATTTATGAGATATATAATGCTCCCATGCATCCGTAAGGGTCTTTATAGCTTCGTTTATTCTTCCCATATCCTTTAATATAGATGCCTTAAGCAGTATTACATCGCACCCAATGTCTCCTTGAATAGATATAGTATCTAGAGAGGTTAAAGCCTTATCCCATCTATGGAGGCCGGCATAGGCCAGGGCTTCATAATAGGCATCTTCATCTGTATAAGATTCCTTGGTATGTAAAAGCTTAAGTGCTTGCTCATACATGCCCTCATGTATTTCAAGCAGGACAAGACTATGGAGCACCTTCCGGCTCGGAGATATCTTAAAAAGCCTTTGTAGAAGACCTATCCCTTCGCTATATTTATCTTGAGACACATAGATGTCTGCAAGTGCTGTAATGGCCTGTTTTGATTGAGGATTCATCTTTAATAGATCAAGGTATATTGCTTCCGCCCCTGCTTTATCTCCCAGGGCTTGGTAGACCTTACCAAGATCCGCATATGCCGGGCTAAATTCAGGTTGGTTTTCTATTAGCGTTTTCAGTGCATGTTTTGCGCAAATAAGATCACCATCCCCTATGCATGCCTTAGAGAGTGTGTAAACAAGCAGGTTGTCGTCTGTATATATGTCTAACATCTTGTTCAGGATATCTCGGGCGCCTTTGAAATCAGATACACACATCTTGAGGTTGGCCAAAAACATACCTATATCTTTATTATTTGGGTGAGCCTGCATTAGTTTTTCTATATCATGTATGGCAAGCATCCACTTTTTAGATCCGGCATAGATCTTTGCCCTGAGTTCTAGTACCTCATCCGGGTAAGATCCTTGCCCCAGTAATCTGTCGATGAGTTCCAGAGCCTTATCATTATTGCCCTTTGCATAATATATCATTGCCTGGTTTAGCCATACATAAGGGTCATTTATATGGGAATAAAACTCGAGCGCCTCATCAAGATTCCCCCTGTTTTGTGCATGTCTTGCATATATCATAAACAGGTAAGGGCTTTTAGATTGAAGGGGTTCCTCTTTTGGGGTATTCACAACCAAGTGAGTGCAGCCCGTTATAATCAATGCTGATAGTAGACAGGCTGTGATTAATTTAATACAGGGGTCAGGTCTTGACATGTGACATCGTTCTCCGGTTATCCGGCTTGATTGTGTGGCATACCTTAAAATATTAAATGTCAAGACCTGACCCCACACTTAACATCTCCTTTACCGCCTTGCCTGGATCAGGACTACCGAATATAGAAAATCCTGCTACAAATACATCTATACCAGCATCGAGCAGGGTGCGTATGTTACTGGTGACTACCCCGCCATCTACTTCAAGCAGGATATTGTGTCCTATTATCATCTCGCGGGCCTTTATAATCTTTGGAATTACAGCATCTATAAAGACCTGGCCACCAAAACCCGGATTTACGCTCATGATCAATATCAAGTCCAGTACATCGGTGCAATATTTTATGGTATCTAGAGGGGTGGAAGGATTGAGTGAAACACCAGCCTTTATCCCATGTTCTCTTATCATGCAAAGCGCGCGGTGGAGGTGATTTGTAGCCTCAGCATGTATGGTGATCCCATCCGCGCCGGCGCGAGCAAATACATCTATATAACGCTCGGGCTGGCTAATCATAAGGTGACAGTCCAGATAGACATCTGTTACACTCCTTATGGCCTTTACTACCGGAGGCCCTATGGTTATGTTCGGGACGAACACCCCATCCATCACATCAATATGGATCCACTGTGCGCCTGATGAGGTAACCTTTTCTATATCGTCTTTTAGACAGGCAAAGTTTGCTGAAAGTATAGAAGGGGCGATAATCATATATTTAACTCCTTAACATGAAATTTATTACTTCAGGGCTAATATAGTACAAAAAAGCCTAAATATTAACCCTCAAAATAGAGTGTGTTTTTCAGTCCGCATGCAAAGGCAGTAGCGTCCATCATCTTTTTTCCTGCGGGTTGCACCTTCTCTGGGATGATAAAGCCGCCTTGGCATGCGATCTTTATCCCCTTCCCTTCTTTAATAAGTGTACCTGGGCCTACATTATGATTTTGAATAAGATACGATGCCTCCCATATCTTGATAGGTCTTGAATTTACATAGGTGAAGGCACATGGCCATGGCACTAAACCTCTTATGAGATTATGGATGCTTGCAGGATTTCTATCCCAGTTTATAAGACCTTCTTCTTTCTTTAATATAGGGGCATACGTGGCCCTTTGATGATCCTGGGGTTTAGGTTCTAACGTGGCCTTTCCTATTAAGGCAAGCGTCTCAATAATCTTTTGGGCGCCTAAGGCAGCAAGCCTTTGAGAAAGGATAATTGCATCATCTCTTTCTTCAATAGGAATTTGAGCCTGCATGTATACAGGGCCTGTATCCATACCAGGATCTATTTGCATAATGCTGATACCTGTGGTTTTACATCCATCTATAATAGCTCTATTTATTGGCGCTGCCCCTCTGTAAAGGGGTAAAAGAGAGGCATGTATATTTATAAAACCAGATCTTGGAAGGTAGAGCATATCTTTTGGGATGATTTTGCCATAGGCTACCACTACAACTGCGTCTGGTTTGTTTTGAGTCAGGGAATCATAGATCTTCTTTTCCCCTATCACCTCAGGTTGAAATACAGGGATGTTATATCTTATGGCTTCTACCTTCACAGGTGGGGCATCTAAATGCCTGCCACGGCCTCTTGGCTTATCAGGTTGAGTTACTACCATGCAGAGATCATGATCATCACAATCTACTAATGCCTTTAGTGTCGGCAAGGCAAATTCTGGCGTGCCCATGAAGGCCAGTTTCATATCTTCCCTTTTTTCCTCTTTCTCAGATATATAGACCTCTTCAAGCTCGATGCATGGTCTGCAATTACAGTCCCGTCAAGATGGTCTATTTCATGTTGGATGATTCTGGCCAGGAATCCTTCTACCTCCAGTTTCACATCTCTACCTTCCAGGTCTATGCCCTTAATAAAGATATGGGCGGCGCGGCCAATATCAGTAGCAAATTCCGGCACACTTAGACACATTTCTTCTGCTATATCTTCACCCTCTTTCTCCAATATGACAGGGTTAATCAGGGTAATGAGCTTGCCGGAATCCCTTTTCCCAGTTTCGTCCACGAGGATCAACCTTACTGATTGACCCACTTGGGGAGCGGCCAGCCCTACGCCTGGGGCGGCATACATGGTAGCAGCCATATCTTTGGCAAGGCTTATTATATCGGAACCTATATCCTCTATCTCCTCTGCTTTTCTTTGTAGAACGTTATTGGGGTATATAATAATATCTCTTACAGACATGTAGGCACATCATAAGTCCATGGATATAATTGTGTCAAGTAAGGATTGATGCTGTTTAAAGACCTTTAAAAGAATTTCCATATACTTGCCATAGTATACACGTGATGATAAGATTTAATTATGGCGTTGACTCAAGAGATAATACATACACTACCTAAGGCTACAGGTGTGTATATAATGAAAGATGCGGGTGGTGGTGTCATATATGTAGGCAAGGCCATTGATATCAGGGGACGAGTAAGGGCCTATCTGGGCCAGGATGCCAGGGCATATGTGAGATATATAAGGGACAATACTGAAAAGATAGATTTTATGCTCACATCCAATGAAAAAGAGGCCTTACTTTTAGAGAACCAGCTTATAAAGGGTTATAAACCCAGGTATAATATTTTTTTAAAGGATGATAAGGCATATGTAAGTATAAAGATCACCACAAATCAGGTATGGCCGGGGATATACATAACCAGGCGCGTTTTAAAAGATGGTGCTCGCTATTTTGGTCCGTATTCTTCTGCTGGGGCCACAAAAAAGACCCTGGCTGCCGTAGGCAGGATATTCCCTGTCCGCAGGTGTAAGGATGTAGAATTTAAAAACAGACAAAGACCATGTATTTACCACCAAATAGGGCTGTGCATGGCGCCATGTGTAAAAAAGATTTCTAAACAAGAATATAGCCAGACAGTAAAGGATCTGATCTCCTTTCTTGAGGGGAAAGACAAGGCATTGGTCGCTGATCTTAAGATACGCATGGGACAGCAGGCAGATGCACTCAATTTTGAACAGGCGTCCAAGATACGTGATCAGATATCTGCTATAGGCAGCACACTAATCCCGCAGATAATCGTTGGAGGTACAAGGGCGGATATAGATGTGTTTGGGATGTACAACCTGCATGATCATGTTGAGGTTGCTATGTTACGTATCTCTCATGGATCCATAATAGACGGTCATACATTTACTCTTAAAGATGTAGGCATACAAGATAAAGAGGTGCTAAGCGCAAGTCTTTCTCAATTCTATCTGAACAAGCGAGGCGTGCCACCTGTTATATATACTGAGATCATTCCTGATGCCAAGGAAACCCTGGAGCAGGTCCTTTCAGATATTCGGGGCTCTAAGGTGAAGATAAACCAGGCTAAAAGAGGGCGGCCCAAAAAATGGGTGGCTATGGCCAGAGAAAATGCCAGAGGTCGCTTCAGAGGAAGTGATGTGTCTGTCTTAGAGGAGATAGCAAGAGTTTTTCATCTTTCAAAGATACCATATCGTATGGAGTGCTACGATATATCGGCCATCCAGGGGGCGTATGCTGTAGGGTCTATGGTAGTATTTATAGACGGTCATGCCGAAAAAGATTTGTATAGGCGCTATAGGATAAGGGATATCTCGGCTAAGGATGATCTTGCCATGATGGAAGAGGTTCTCTCTAGGAGATTTAAAGGGGGGGAGGTAAGGCCGGATCTTATAGTCATAGATGGAGGCAAGGGCCAATTAAATATATGTATGAAGGTTTTTAAAAACCTGGGGATTACTACAATACCTGTTGTTGCTATGGCAAAGGAAAGAGGGGGCAGATTAGACAGATTTTTTCTCCCAGGAAGAAAAAATCCCATCTTTTTGTCCTCTCGAAGCAAGGCATTGCAGGTGCTTCAGCACCTGCGGGATGAGGCACACAGGTTTGCCATTACATATCACAGAAAGGTCCGTTCAAAGGCATCAAAAAAATCCCTTTTAGAAGATATTTCAGGCATAGGCAATAAAAAGGCAACGATCATCCTTAAGCATATTGGCCATATCAATATATACGATATCAAAGAAGAAGCGATTATAGGGTGTAAGGGGATTACTAAAAGAGATGTCAAAAATATTATCTCATACATACGAACTCTTATGCCCGCAGGCGGACGGAAAGGATAAAAAAGATTATTTTTTATGAATAACACTATTCACTATTTACTTTTCACTTTTTTATATAAAGGCAAAAGCCTGCGTAAGTTAGGAGGTTTACCAAAGGTTCAAGAATTTGCTTTTCAAATTGAAGTCCCATGATCTATAATAAGATAAATTAAAGGGGTATTCTGTTATGAAAGGTAGTCAAAACGAGTATGCATATCTGCTGGAAGGAAGGTATGGGATACTTTTAAGACAAGTAGTTGGTTCTTTGTTTTCCCATATAAATATACCTGAGGCATATAAGGATTCCGTATCATCTCTTAGCTCTAAAGGACATATTGTATACGCCCATAGAGCCAAAAGCAAGATAGATGCACTTTTACTAAATTACAGACTTGGCCGTGAAGGGCTTCCAATACCGCGATTGGTATTTGGAGAAAAATTTTTGCTTTATCAACCGATCAGTAAATGGAAGGAAATCCTTACAGGTGTATTCAGAAGATATGTCTCTCCATTTGAGAGTGGATTCTATATAGAGTATATGAAGCAAGCAGGTGGCGCATCCTTGGCTTACCTTAATGGAGAGGCGGATTACTATCCTATTCTGGAGTTGCTCAAGGTACAAAGACAGGTTGACATCCCTATCTATATAATACCACAGAGGGTTGTATATAATAAGACCCCCATAGTGGTAAAGGATGCATCAAAGGCAGACGGAGCCCAATTAATGGGTTTAAAAAAACTCTCTGTTCTGTTCAAGGGGCGGGAACAGGGTTTTATTGAACATGGAGAACCTATAAATATTTTACATGTCCTTAAGAAGGGGGGGAGAGAGACTAAGTTTATTGAGGAGACAGCAAGAGAAATCAGGAACGAACTTCAGCAAAGGATAGCAAATTTAGGCAGTAATGTGTCGGAGGCGCCTATAAAGAAAAGGGGTTTTCTCATACAGAAGACTATTAAGGATCCTATCCTTCAGTCATTTTTGAGGGCGTATGCGATTCAGAAGGAGACCACTACGGAATCTTTAGAAAAGAAGGGGCATAAGATACTTGATCAAATTGCCTCAGACCTTAAGCCATCTTATATAAATATGTTTAGCAAGGCACTTACCTGGATATTTAATGATATTTATGATGGTATAGATATAGACAAAGAAGGACTTAAGAATATACGGGAGGCTGCGCGAAAAGGCTCTTTAGTGTATGTTCCTTGTCATAAAAGTCATATTGATTATCTGGTGCTATCATATTGCCTTTTTCATAACTGGATGAGTGTCCCATTAATTGCTGCCGGCATAAACCTTTCTTTTTTCCCCATGGGTCATATACTCAGAAGGGGTGGCGCATTTTTTATGAGGCGTACCTTTAAGGGTGATACCCTATATTCTGAGATTTTTAATGCCTATATAAGGACACTTTTGGGAGAAAGAATTTCCTTAGAGTTTTTTATAGAAGGCACAAGGAGCAGATCGGGAAAATTGATGCTTCCCAAAAAAGGATTGTTATCCATGATAGTGCAGGGATGGGAATCCGGTGTGGCCAGAGATGTAAGCTTTGTGCCAGCATATGTGGGTTATGATAATGTTGTTGAGGAAGGTTCATACATTAAAGAAATGAAAGGAGCCCCCAAGGAGAAGGAAAATATCTGGCAACTAATAAAGGCCGGAAGCGTCTTGAAACGGCGCTATGGCAAGGTATATGTAAGATATGCAAAACCAATATCTCTAAACGAGTATATGAAGGATAAACCGCTGTACTCCAAAATGGGGCAAGAAGAAAAAAAAGCGCTTTATGACTCTTTGGCCAGGGCTATAATTGAATCTATATACAGGCAGACTGTAGTAACACCCTTTGCCATACTTTGTTCTGTACTCATCTCTCAAATAGCAGCTATGGAGGAAGACTCTGTCCGAAAGACATTTCATCTATACGCAGATTATCTCCGTTTTCTCGGATACCATATGGCCTCTTCACTGGATGATGCAGACAAAGCATTTGATGATGCTTTTAATCTGATTAAAGAAAGACGCCTTATTACAGTAGATGAAGGTGAAACCCCTGGAAATCCTAATTTGATTACGGTGAAGGATGATGATAGAATTACATTAGAATATTATAAAAACAGTATCTTAAACTGTTTTGTACCTGCATCACTGATCGCCAATGTAGGGCTCAAATATCCTCACGGTATAGATAAGACAAGGCTTTTTGAAGAGACCCATATCCTTAACCTCCTGTTAGAAAAAGAATTCATACTGGATATAGAAGGTTTCAACAAGGCCTTGGAATTTATGATTAATAGAGGTCTCATAAGCGATTCACAGGGGATATTATATATACCCCGTGATAAAAGGAAATACTTGGTGATGTTTGCAGGGCTTATAGAAAACTATCTGGAATCTTATCTTGTAGTGGCACGCAACATCTCAAAGGTTGGGGCCAAGAAGGATATATTAAGAGCGATAAACAAGTATGGGACGCGCATGCATAAAAAAGGAGAAATAAAAAGGGTGGAGGCATTATGCCTACCCAATTACAAGGGGGCAATAAATACATTTAAGGCCAAAGGTTTTATAGATGATGATAACTCTATAATAGATACTACAGGGCTGGACAATGCCGTTAAAGAGATAGAGGCATATCTTGAAGACTAGGAGTGTCATAGGTGCCTTTTTCCTTTTGATATGGTGTGCAGGGTGTGCACACGTGGGAAGGTTATCTCCTGGTTGGGAGCAGACAGGCATTGCATCATGGTATGGGAAAGATTTTCATGGTAAGCCGACTGCCTCAGGTGAGATTTATAATATGTATGGGCTTAGTGCGGCCCACAGGACACTCCCTTTAGGCACAAGGGTCAAGGTTATAAATCTTTCGACAGGCAAACATGTAGTAGTGACCATAAATGACAGAGGACCTTTTGTAAGGCCTCGGATAATAGATATGTCTTATGGTGCTGCCAGGCGGTTAGGGATGGTAGAAACAGGTCTTGCCAGGGTAAGGATCAAGGTGTTAGATGTGTCTTTTAAAGCTACATCAATGTATACTGTCCAGTTTGGTGCCTTTAAGGATGCAGTAAATGCACGCGATATGGTAAAGAGTCTTGAAGATATGGGCTACAAGCCCTGTATAGAAAAGGTCGATGTTCGTGGCCAGGAATTTTACAGGGTAAGATTGGGCAGGTTTGGTGATATCGGAAGGGCTGCAAAGGTGGCCCGGGAATTTGAGTCAGCAGGGGTTGCCTGCCTGGTAATGAGTTTATAACTAAATAAATATTTGGGAGGTAAATGGGTTATGAGTGAGATTTTAGATGTAGTGGCTAGAGAGATACTGGATTCCAGAGGGAATCCTACCGTGGAGGTAGATGTATATCTATCCTGTGGTGAAATGGGCAGGGCATCTGTGCCCTCTGGTGCATCTACAGGCGAGAGGGAGGCATTAGAGCTAAGAGATGGTGATAAAAAAAGATATGGTGGTAAAGGGACACTAAAGGCAGTTGAAAATGTTAATAAGATAATAACCCCCGAGCTTATTGGCATGGATGCCCTGGATCAGGCAGGTATAGACAATATATTATTGGAGATTGATGATACCCCTACCAAGTCAAAACTGGGAGCCAATGCTACCACTGGTGTCTCAGTGGCTGTAGCACGGGCTGCAGCAACATTTATGGGGCTTCCTTTATACAGGTATATAGGTGGTGCGTTTGCAAGAGAATTGCCTGTGCCACAGATGAATATCATTAATGGTGGCAAGCATGCAGGCAATAATGTAGACCTCCAGGAATTTATGGTTACACCCGTAGGTGCACCTACGTTTAGCGAGGCCCTAAGATATGCAGCAGAGACATTTCATGCCTTGAGGGGCGTACTGGTTGAAAAGGGATATAGTGTAGGTGTTGGTGATGAAGGCGGGTTTGCACCAGACCTTAAGAGTAATACAGAACCATTGGATCTTATTGTCGAAGCCATAGAAAAGGCCGGTTATAAACCCGGCGAAGACATAGCCATAGCAATGGACCCCGCGGCAAGTTCCTTTTTTGAAGGGGGGAAATACATACTCAAGGCAGAAGACAAACCAGAAAAGACAACTGAAGAGATAATTGATTTTTACGAAGCAATGATTGCAAAATATCCCATTGTATCCATAGAAGATGGGCTTGCTGAAAATGACTGGGCAGGATGGAAAAAGATGACGGAGAGGCTTGGCAATAAGATACAGATCGTTGGCGATGACCTCTTTGTGACCAATGCCAAGTATCTTGAAAGAGGGATAGAAGAGAAGAGTGCAAATTCTGTCCTTATCAAGGTCAATCAGATAGGTACCCTTACTGAGACCATGCAGACAATAGAGACGGCAGGACGCGCTGGATTTACCACGGTATTTTCACATCGTTCAGGAGAGACCGAGGACCCATGGCTTGCAGACATAGCTGTTGGTTTCTCAGGAGGGCAGATGAAGAGCGGCTCAACATCCAGGAGCGAGAGGCTTGCAAAGTACAATCAACTCCTTCGTATAGAAGAGGAATTGGGCTCGGCTGCGGTGTTCAGGGGCAAAGATGCCCTCTATAGCATAAAGAGATAAACTACTCAGGTGGATAGACTGAAGGCTGAAGAAAAATTAGGAAAAGCGGGAATGTTACACACTTTGAATCCATGTTTGATGCAAAAATCTGCTGTTTCTCCGCCAAAGTGCGGCAATCGTGTTTTTTGGGTACCTTCAGCCTTCAGCCTAAATAGCTTCAGCCTGACTACGTGAGTAGTTACAAAGAGATAAACTATTACGAGGGGGAGATCTCCCCCCTCGTTTGCTAACCTTCATATCTTGAAAAAGATATTTTTTATCATAGCAATAGCCCTGGTCTTTATCAGCATTTTTATATGGTTTCAAAGACCTCAAGGTATCCATAAGTCAAGACTGTTTCTTATGGATACCATTGTTGAGATACAGGCATTAGGAGACGAGACTGATACAAAGGCTGCCATGGGAGCAGCTATCAAAGAACTGAGACGCATAGATAAAAAATTTGGTTATAACACGTCTCTTATCACAGAGCTTAACACATCCCATGAGGTAGAAGACAGAGAGATCTATAGTCTTATACAATATGGCATGGATATCCATAAAGAAAGTGGAGGCGCATTTTCTTTGGCTCTGCGTCCCATCCTGGATGCATGGGGATTTTCCGGTATTCATCCTTACCGCTACCCTTCAGATGAAGAATTTAATAAGTGGAGGGCATCAAAAAAGGATGATGGTATTCATCTGTTAGACGATGGTGAGGGTGTGTATACTGAACCAGGGATACTAATAGATGTAGGGGGGCTTGCCAAGGGCTATGGTGTGGACAGGGCTGCTTCTGCTATGATGTCCATGGGTATAAATGAAGGCCTAGTCAATGCAGGTGGCGATATCATGGCCTTTGGAGATCATACATGGCGGATAGGGATAAAGAATCCAAGGGGGCCAGGCGTAATAGCGGTAATACCCGTAAAAAACAAGGCTATTGCCACATCAGGTGATTACGAAAGGGCTTTTATGCGCGATGGCAAGAGATTTTTTCATATATTAGATCCTGTAACAGGCAGGCCTGCTCGCACTTCCATGAGTGTAACTATTATAGCACCTACGTGCAAACAGGCAGATGCATGGGCAACAGCTGTCTTTGTAATGGGGATAGATAGGGCAGAAAACATACTAGATGAAAAAGGCATTGAGTGGATGGTTATAGACCTGTCTGGGAAAATAAAGGCCGGCAAACATTTGAGGAAATATTGTCCTGATAATATTGCATGTCTGCAGGGCAGGCACAACCAAAAATGAAAAAGTATCCGGAAGCCAGAATGCTTCCGATTGGATTATTACGAGACCTTTGTATAATACACATTCCGTCATTGCAAGCTTTAGCGAAGTAATCTAAAGTCTAGATTGCCACGTCGCTTACGCTCCTCGCAATGACATATCCTGTGGCTTTTTGCGAAAGCATCAATATTTCGCTTCATTTAAACTAATGAAACCAATAAAACTATATAAGGGACACTCCGGACATTATCCAGGAATAAATCTATTCACTGTTTCCCTAGCGCAAGAGGGTTTTCAGTAAAGGCCACCACCTGTCCATCCTGGCAGGGTCATTAATCCTTTGGAAAAGAAAATGGCGCGCCGACCCGTATATTAGCGCATGCCTTTTCAATAGCTTCATTTGGGGGGTTTTCATCATATGCGTATCAAAAAGCTCTTGTTTATCTGGGTTCCAGCCTCCGGATTTGATAATTGAGGCGCCCAATTTGCCGGCGCAGTAGCCCAGGAGAAAAGACGTACGAATGCCGCTCCCGCCTTTGGCATCTACATGGCCCAATGCATCACCAACCATAACAAGTCCTGGCCTGGGTGCAACCCTGGTTAAGACTTTTCCCATGGGTATTAGCGTGTTGAATGTATAATATGTCTCGGTGTTCTCTAGGCGGCTTTTAAATGTGGGGTGGTTGGCAGAAAATTCGTTTACAAAGGCCTCAACCTGTGAGGATGGTGCAAGGCCCGTAGGACTTTCCAGGATGTTAGTGAACGGCATAAGGATGATCTCGGCTTCCCCCCTGCCGCGGGGGAATATACATCCAATGCCGGGGAGGCTTTCTTTGCCGACATGAAGGTAGTATTCAAGACGATCATGCGGGCCGTTAAAGTTGCGCACGATGCGTTTGTGGATAGGGAGGTCAATCGCCCAGCGATCGAGGTGAAGATGAAATGAACCCGGATCATGAACACCTCCACAGGAAAATACTGTATCAGCAAATATGGTTTTATCTTCCTTGGCACTTAGATTTTTTGCCCTTACCCCTTTCACTACGCTGTTTTCTTCAATAATAGATGTCACTTTTATGCCCGTACGAATCTCTGCGCCTGTTTTTTGCACTATGTCAGCGATGTCACCAATAAAATGAGACCATTCAATAATAAGGTTCTCTGTAGATATGGTGCGGTCCACATATTTCTTTTCTGTATGAGAATAATAGCGTCTTTTCTTTATGCGATGGATGGTTTGCTTATTGAAGAAACCAGGGTAGAGCACATCTTCCATCTCAGGGCTAAACCGGATCGTCTCTCCCCTGGCATGAAGGCCAATCTTATCTTGACCCTCCAGCACCAAGGAATCTATGCCCTCTCGAGAAAGGGCAAGCGCTGTACCCAGCCCGGCCGGGCCTGCACCGATAATAATTGCTGTATAATGAAAATTTTCTTTCTCTGTCATCTAGTATATATACCTCAAAGGGCATTATCCGTAGGTGACTAGTCCCACCTGACGGGCAAATTTCCTTTCACGTTTGAGTATAAAACGCGCAAATGTTTTTAACTACACAGTCTCTATGGTTGAGGGTGGTTTTTTTGTTATATTATAAGTTACGCTTACCACGCCTTTAACTTCTGTTGTTATCCTTTGAGCGAGTGTATCCAGAATTTCGTAAGAAAGTCTCGTTGGCGCACCGGTTTTTGCATCCTTGCTATCCCAACATCTCACTTCTATTTGAAGACCGTAATCCCTTTTGGCTTCCCTTACCCCGGTAACCTTATCTTCATGCAGGATCGCCAAATACTGGAATGCCCCTGAATGAGATAACTCTTGTTCGACAATATGTGTAGCCTGTCTGACGCATTCTACCCTTTCCGGGGTGACTTCTCCTATGACCCTTGCTGCCAGGGCAGGACCAGGGAAAGGTGGTCTGTCATATATTTTTTCTGGGAGGCCCAATGCCTTTGAAACCATTCTTATTGCCGGCTTTCTGAGTTGTAATAAGGGTTCTATAATCTTATAACCATATTTCTCTTCCGGATCGATTCCGATCTGCTCAAGGATATTGTGCTGTCTTTTAATGCCTGCAACAGTTTCTTCTATATCTGTATAATTTGTACCCTGGAGGAGATATTTTGCGCCGGTTTTTTTTACAAGCGCGCCAAACACATCTTTGTAAAATGTCTGAGTAATGGCCTCTCTCTTTTCTTCAGGGTCTGATATGCCTTTTAGTGCATTAAAGAATTGTTCTTTCGCATCCACCAATTCTATAGGTACATTTAATTCTTTAAACCATGAAACGATTTGCTGGGGCTCATCTTTTCTCATTAAACCACTGTCTATGAAATATGTCTTGAGTCTGTTCCCTAAAGCCTTATAGCCCAACATTGTCACGGCTGATGAATCAACACCACCTGATAATGCGTTGATAGCTACATTACTCACAACAGTAGAAGAAATTTCGCCGATCTTTTGCTCTAGGAATCTTTTTGGATCTAAACCATCTATTTTTATTTCTTCAATATTCATTGAACCTCCCATTCTCTTAAAGATCTTATCCTGACCTTTCTAAATATATTTGCTTCAAAAAGCAAGCACTGTTAAATAGCTTGAGTTTAAGGTGTAGAGCGTATGTGCATTACAAGACCAGGATGACATAGGGGTGTATATTCCGGCAAGAATCTCGAGCTGCAAGATGAAATAACAACGCTTATTTAACAGGGCAATCCCAACATTTTTAGGATTTTTATCATGCCTTGACCTTAAAATGAACTTTTGATAGTATTTTGCAGATGGATCTAACCTTAATTGGAAAGGCAGCCGACCTCCTTGTTAACGCCACACACGCCATTGTGCTTACAGGTGCCGGCATAAGTACGGAGTCAGGGGTACCTGATTTCAGATCGCCTGGTGGCGTATGGGAGCGTTATGACCCCGCTGTCTTTTTTTATCAGCGTTTTCTTAAAGAACCTGATCTCGTATGGAAGACCATGATAGATATGGTAAGTACCGGTGCCCTGTCATTATTTGATGCAGAACCTAACAAAGGGCACATTGCTTTGGCCTATTTAGAGCAAATAGGTATTATTCATACTGTAGTTACTCAGAATATTGACAACCTGCATCAGAAGGCAGGAAGCTCTCATGTGATAGAGTTTCATGGGAATATGCAATATGCCAAGTGTATGAAGTGTTCTCGGCTGTATGAATATACAGAGGTTATCAAGATCCTTGATATAGAAGATCTTCCTCCTAAGTGTACCTGCGGGGGAATTCTGAAACCCAATGCTGTTTTTTTTGGTGAGGCCATTCCAAAAGATGCGCTGGCCGAGGCAGTTGAAGAAGCAGGTATGTGTGATCTCATGCTTGTGATAGGGACATCTGCTCAGGTTGAGCCGGCAGCATCTTTGCCCCTTGTTGCAAAGGGTAGACGCCCCATGGGTTTGTTAGGTGCGGTTTTTTCCCCGAAGGTCTCGCATGTAATAGAGATAAACAGAGAAACCACCCCTCTTACTGGTGCTGTATCTGACTTTATTATTCAGGGTTCTACAGGTGAGGTACTTGACAAGATTACGGAAAAGGTGAAAGAGATTAAAGGATTTTCGTGAATATAACAGGGCGAACAACGGTTTTTACCATACTTTCCCACCCATCATCATGGGTAGTTGCCCCTATGATTTACAATCAGATATTTAACGTGTTAGATCTGGACATGGTGTATATAGCTCATGATGTGATCCCGGATGCGATTAACGCAACAATCAGATATTTTGCTGGATGGGAAAATCTAGGTGGATTCAATGTTACAATCCCCCATAAGGAGACCGTGGCACACTTATTGGACACAAGGTGCCCGGTTACATCCCGGATAGGTGTTGTAAATACTGTTGTGAGATTAGAAGATGGAACGTTTTGTGGATATAATACCGATGGCATTGGTGCACTTCATGCACTGGGGGATGTCCATGGCGCCAGGTGTTTAGTAATTGGTGCCGGAGGTGCTGCTAAAGCGATAATTGATGCCCTGATTCATGGGGGGGCGGATTTCATTTATCTGCTTAACAGATCAGAATCCAGGGCAGATAAAGTAATAAAGCTCTTTAAAAAAGAAAAGACAGGGGAATACGCAGATGATGTGTTAGACAGCGTAGATATCGTGGTGCAGGCAACCCCTATTACAGATACAGTTCCCTTTGGCCTTGACTTAGGGCGTATAAAAAAAAAGGCTCGATGTTTAGAGACAGCAATGAGGCCTACTGCATTTGCCGACAAGGCATCTTCTCTGGGTTTAGAGGTGATTCCGGGATATGCTATGCTTTATAATCAGACAAAGAGAAACTTCAGGCTTTTTACTGGTATGGATGTAGCTGATGATGTAATTAAAACAGCATTTAAGCAGGTAGGGTATGTTGCTAAATGAGTGAATATATTGTATGTCCAAGACGCAGGGGCAGGCCCAGGATTTCGATTGAGGTATGCAGAAAAGGATGCAGATATGTAAAGAGGTGTAAGGCCTTTTGGGCATATAGAAATCCACCGCTATTTCCCGGGTTAGAGAGAATAAACTATCAATCAAGATCCTTCTTTTGACACCCCTTAGTACTTTAAGGTATAAGGCGACATCAATGGATCCCCAGATTACAAAGATACTACTGCTGATAGTGCCAGTGCTATTTTCTATATCTGTGCATGAGGTATGCCATGGATATGTAGCATACCTTTTTGGCGACCCAACTGCCAAACTTGCCGGCAGACTCACACTAAACCCTATAAAGCATATAGACATCATAGGCCTTTTAGTATTGTTCATTACCCAGATGATAGGGTGGGCAAAACCAGTACCGGTTGACCCCAGATATTTCAAGAATCCAAGAAAGGATATGATGTGGGTGGCCTTAGCCGGGCCTGCATCCAACATGATTATTGCCATTATATCAGCTTTTATTCTAAAGGCATTTGGGGGAATACTTGGTGGTTCATATCTTTATCCCATTGTGTATATGCTCAATATTATGGTGATGATAAACGTAGGGCTTGCCATATTCAATCTTATCCCCATACCCCCATTAGATGGAGGCCGCATAATAGTAGGTCTGTTACCACAAGATCTTGCATATACCTGGTCAAGAATAGAGCCTTATGGGTTTATAATATTATTAGTGCTTATATTTACGAGAGTGATTAATGTGGTTTTGTTTCCTGCTATTATAGGAATAATAAATGTATTATTGAGTATTTAACCAGAGGTGATATATGAGTAAAGAGCGGATTGTCTCAGGTATAAGACCAACAGGGCCTTTACACCTGGGACATTATCTTGGTGTATTAAAAAAATGGGTGAGCCTGCAGGATGAGTATGAGTGTTTTTATTTTATTGCAGACTGGCATGCCCTTACCAGTGAGTATAAGAACCCTTCTATTATAGAGAAAAGTACGAAAGAGATAATCATAACATGGTTAAGTGTAGGGATAGATCCTGAAAAGGCTGTAATCTTCAGACAATCAGATATAAAGGCACATGCGGAGTTTTTTTTGTTGTTGTCCATGATTACGCCCCTTGGCTGGCTGGAAAGAAATCCTACATATAAAGAGTTAAAGGTAGAGCTTAAAGGAAAAGATTTAGGCACCTTTGGCTTTTTGGGCTATCCTGTGCTTCAGGCGGCAGACATCACCATTTATCATGCAGATAAGGTGCCCATAGGTGAAGATCAGCTTCCACATTTGGAACTCACACGTGAAATTGTAAGGAAATTTAATTATACCTATGGGGATAAAATTCTTAAAGAGCCCAAAGAGATTCTTACAGAGGGCCAAAAAGTGGCAGGGCTTGATGGGAGAAAGATGTCAAAGTCATACAATAATGCAATCTGGATAGCAGAGACACCATCCAGCTTGAGGGAAAAGGTCATGCAAATGCTTACGGATGTCAAACGAAAGACAAAAAAAGACCCAGGAGAACCGCATGACTGCAATCTGTATCCATTCCATGAATATTTTACTGATATCAATACAAGGCAAGAGATAAAGTCAGCATGCAGGAGTGCTGCTATGGGGTGTGTGGAATGTAAAGGCATGCTTATAAACAATATAGAAAAAAAACTTAGCCCTATATGGGATAAGATAGAGTACTATAAGACCCATATGAAAACAGTAGATGATATCCTGGATAGAGGTGCGGATTATGCCGGAAGGGAAGCGGAAATGACTATGCAAAGGATAAGGTCTGCCATGGGACTAAGGCAATAAGGAGTTAGATTTGGGGTTTGTCCTGCGCATTCCCAGATTTGAGGGCCCTTTAGACCTCCTGTTGTACCTGATAGAAAAAAACAAGTTTAACCTGGAGGAATTAGAGATTTGCCCTATTATTGATCAATATCTGGACTATATTAATCAGATGCGCTCCCTTAACGTAGAGATGGCAAGCGAATTTTTAGACATGGCATCATACCTTATTTGGCTGAAATCCTGTATGCTTCTCCCATCTCAGGTGGACATTCCTCAAAGGGAAGAGGAGGGCCCAGCGCAAGAGTTAAAAAAAATGCTTGTTTCCTACATGGAAATAAAACAGGCAGCCCGGGAATTAAGCGATAGGCCCATTCTCTTTCATGATAAATTCCCCAGGGGTGGTCCTTGGGGCGGTACTATATTGGATAAGATGAATATCATATCGCTCATAAAGGCTACCTCCTCTATAAAATCCAGAACGAAACAATATGTTATAAGAATTAAACATGCCCGTTTCAGTATCATAGAAATGATAGACAGGATTACCTCTATGTTTAAGACAAGAAGGAGGGTCTACCTGGGAGAGGTGGCCAGGACAGATGAAAAGCTTGAGATTGTCGCAATACTCATGGCAGCGCTTGAATTGTCCAGGCTCTCTGCTGTAAGATTGATGCAGGGCAGGCTATTGGGGAAGATCTATATCATGAGAAAAGTGAAAGAAAATATGGCTAAGGATTAATAACTGCTCAGGTAGATAGGCTATTAGGCTTTTTGCGAGATCATTAATAATAATGCACTCGTAAAAAGTTAAAATTAGATGGCAAAGTAAAAAGTCCAAATTCAAGGCGCGCAAATCTTGAGTAATGAGGCGTACTTACCGTACGCCGCAATGACGAAAGATTTAAGCGCAACGCAGAAGTTGGACTTT
>JAYEFR010000120.1:0-3112 GCA_034716155.1 Thermodesulfobacteriota bacterium | reverse complement strand
CCGGAATTTACAATGAAAGCACCTAAGAATACGAAAATAGCGATTATATTCGCACTTACTCCGAGAAGTTGTCCCCATAATCCGCCGGTGGTTAAAAACAGCATGGAACTGATAGTATCAAGGCTGTATTGAGGATGGCCGAAATCTCCTGGTATCAAATGACCAAATATTGCATAAAACAAAAAAATGAGTGCAATGATAGGCAGGGTTGGACGTACTGCCCTGCGAGCAAATTCTAAAATTACGACAGTTAAAACCAGTCCCATGATTACCTGCACAGGCCCGCTTGCTATACCATATTGCTCAATGATATCATGATATTTCACCACCATATAGGCGCATAAACCTACACCGGTTATGCTAATAGCAATATCAATTATCCATCCGGCCTGTTTACGTTCTTTTACCCCGCCTAAAAATATTAAAAGAAAAGCTAAAGCCAGATGAATAGCTCGCTCACGTATATTCGGCAGGAAAGCATATACCGGTAATGTCAGATGAAAAATAACAAAGATAATCGAGACTGCAAAAATAAAATAACCGTGCATGCGGACAAACATCAATTTATTCCTTTTGTTGAGCGAAGCAGAATTTCTCATAAATAAGAGTGACTAAAGTGAGCTAAAGTGCCTAAAATGCCTAAAGTTCTGGTGTCGTTCCTTGTCCAGCATAGCATAGCAAAGCCGGATGCTCCAGCCTTCGCCTTTGGCTTCAGGCTACGCTTTTCAAGCTACGCCCCGACAAGACACCCTGGCAAGCCATCTTTTTATAAAAATATAATAGACAGTCCGCCGCAGGCGGATTAACTTTAGTCACTTTAGTTCACTTTAGACACTTAAAACCTTATGTGTCCGACATACCCTTCGATGCGTAAATCAATGGCACGTCCTTCCCCGCTTGGCGGGATCTTCGACGAGCGTGGATTCTTTACTTCATGCTATCAGCTACTTTAAATCCTATTTCATTATAATATTTCAGCGCTCCGGGATGCAGTTTTGCACTCATCTGATTAACTCCATCCATCTTTAACATCTTCATAGCAGGATGAGCCTTTTTCCAAATATTGCGGTTTTCCCAGAAAGCTTTGGTAACTTTGTAAGCAATATCATCAGGCAGGTCAGCCAGCGTATATGTTGCAACAAGCAGGCTGATGGTTTTGGTATCTTTATCAATGCCTTTATAAGTACCTGCAGGGATAATATAACGGGCAAATTTTTTGGATACTTTTTCGTAATCGGCATCAGGCAGATCTAATAATCTTACCGGCATTGTAGCAGCAATTTCGGTTACCAGCGCAGCAGGTGGAGAACTGGCTGTTGAAAAACCAACTGCCCGGCGATTTTTAACCGCCTGCACTCCCTCATTTAAATCAACGGTCTGTAGTTTTACCTTATCTATCACACCTGAGACTTCTAATATCTGTTTTGTAAACTTTGCACCTGCACTGCCGGCTCCCCCCGGTATAAATCTTTTTCCGGACAGATTCCGCAAGCTTTTAACACCACTTGCATCTGTTACCACCCAGTGCATTACAAGTCCTGGAATAGGCCATAATGAACGGATTGCATCATACCCTTTTTCAGTAAACTTGCCTTTGCCTTTAATGGCAGCAGAAACCAGAATCGGTGGTGAAGTAAACAGGAAGTCTTTCCTTTTTGTGCTTTCTTTTACATTGACCATAGAGCCCGGGCTGGTTTCAACTGTGATATTAATATCAGGAGCCCCTGCCATGATAGAATTGGCTATCCCGACGGCAAATGCATAATAGGTCGAAGTTTGCCGAGCACTTTTAAACACAAGTCTTGTCTCAGCCGTTGCTATTGTTGTAAATGAGATTACAAGAAGCAATACAAGCCCAAAAAATAATGATTTTTTCATAGTTCCTCCTTTTTTAATAAGTTTTATCTGTTACCAATTATCCGTAAAAGTCGATAAGCCATCTGGCAAAACCGAACATTATAAGAAAAATCCCTTCAACCCGGCTTATCCTCCATCCTGTGCGCATGATAATAAGAAGAACTGCCATCATGGCTATGAGCGCATAAAAACTTGGCAAAGCCAAAGGTGATACATGAATAGGCCGCATTATGCATGTAATGCCTAATACCCCGGCAAAGTTGAACATATCGCTCCCTATAAGGTTGCCAAGAAGCATATGATTTCTGCCTTTAATTGAAGCTGCCAGGCATGTTATCAACTCCGGAAAGGACGTGCCACCCGCAACAATGGTCATGCCGATAATCCAGGAACTCACTCCTGCGGCCTTAGCTATGTTTGTGGCTGACTCAACCATGAAATTACCGCCAAAACCGAGAAAACCAAAGCCCAGAGCCAGAAAAATATAATTTTTGTAACCGGAATTTCTATGCACATGGTGTGTTTCCGTGTCTTTTTGTATGGGCTCTTTTTTAAGAAGGAGAAAGGTTATATATACGAGCAGTATTAAAACAAGAAAACCACCGGCTGCACGATTTAAAGTAAGGTCCATCCAGAGAAGAAGAAAGAAAATTAAAACAATCACTCCAAAAAGAATCAAACCGTCTCGAAAGATTATAGTTTTGTTTGTTGGCAGAGGTTTTATAAATGCCATCAGCCCTAGTATAATCCCAAGGTTAAAGACGTTGGAACCTACGACATTTGACAGTGCAATGTCTTCATAACCTTTAAATGCGGCCGTAACCGTTACCAAAAGCTCAGGGGCCGAAGTCCCCATAGCTACTACAGTCAAACCGATTACCAGTTCCGAAATGTTAAATCTGCGTGCTATAATCGATGCGTTGGTTACAACAAAATTAGCACCACTCCACATTAAAACTATACTCAACAGACAGATAAAGATGTTGAAAAGTACGTGAGAAAGCATATCGGAGATATCCTTTATTAAAGAATCCACGCTCATCGAAAATCCCGTCAAGCGGGGAAGGACGTGGCATTGATTTATCCATTGAAGGGTATGTCGGATACATAAAGTTGAAAGTGACTAAAATGACTAAAGTGAACTAAAGTTAATCCGCCTGCGGCGGACTGTCTATTATATTTTTGTAAAGAGATGGAGCGGAGCGACACCACAATTTTAGGCATTTTAGGCACTTTAGCTCACTTTAGGCACTCT
>JAYEFR010000119.1:0-3122 GCA_034716155.1 Thermodesulfobacteriota bacterium | reverse complement strand
CCCGTGCTGTACATGATACAACTGGCCTTGTCTTTAGCGAGATCATCATTCATGGGAGTGATGATCTCAACAGACAGATCATGGGTTGTCTTGGTCTTATGCGGGATACCATCACAAATGCGATTAAACGGATAGTCCTTTTTATACTCAGAGTATCGGTGCTTGTCCTTGTCTTTCAGGATCTCATCAAAGATGATCTCACTGATGAGTCTGTTCTCTTCGCTGGATGATATTTCAATCGATTTGATTTCCTGGGATACCTCCCGCTCTTCGTTGGTGAGGAAATAGTAAAGATCCCCGCTTGAACCGATGAGGTGCCCTTGCTCAAGGCGAACCAATGACTCTTCGATACGCCTTTTTAAGGCAATGCGGTCGGCATCCACCTCATTAATGCATAGGGTGACAATGTTTTCGATACTGGGCCTTAAGATGTTTACATGTCGGATGAGAAACAGGGTCTTGAGCAGGCGTATGTCAAAGTCATCAAATACAGCGTTTTCTGCGGCCTGGTCAATACTCCTTTTCACTGAAGTATCCAGGAAGCTTTCGATGCAGGGATAAAATGCATACATTGGGACCAGGGCACCGATTTCTTTTGAGGAGAATTCCTGTGCGGCATTCTGGAATGCATCCAGCATGGAGCGTTCTCCCTGGCTCAGGTGATGACCGGCAAACCCTGTCTTCCTGATGGACTCAAAGACCTTTTGGAGGATCTGGAAATGGTAGGGGACAAAGGGATAGTTTTTCACAAAGCTATTGGTGTCAGTATAGCTGGTAAGGGTTGCACTCTCCGCAGTAAAACTCAGTTGATTTTTTAAAATATCTCCTTTTTGTGAAAATAGCTCCTCAAGCTTGAGCCGTGCCTGTGCTGTTTTTTCGAGCAGGCGTGCCTGTATAACCTCGTCCGTATTAGAACCAGACAGCGAAATCTTTGTCTTGAATCGGCCCTGGATTTTCGAGAAGTCGTTTGCTTTTGATCCCTTCAGATTTTCCAGCACGAAATCGATTGCCTCCTGGGACGTAACGATCAACCAGGCCCTGCCCCCGCAGAGCCGGCCTAGATCCTCTGTAATGGTCTGAAGATTCAGCATTAGATTGGTATCTTCACCAATGAACTGGCCCATTTCATCCACAAGAAAAACGATCCTGTGATTAGCCCCTTTATTATCAAGATATTCCTTGACCTGGGTTGCAAAGGTCTCAATGGTAATCGTGGTCTTATTGATCTTCTGCTCAAACCAGGCTTTGGCAGTCTCACGGCTTTTACCAAAGACTTTTGAAAGGGTTTCAACCACCTCGTCCTGGTGAAGAAGGTAGGAGTCCCTTTCCTCCTGCCAGTCAGACCCATGGATCTCCTTGAAGGTCTTGCAAAATTTTTCAAACTTGCCCTGACGGGAAAGGTACCGTTCCATCTCGGCAAGTTCCAGGGAATCCTTGGAAAAGCCCTGCATCTCATTAAATACTCGCCAGAATACAGATAGGATTGCCGCCTTGCCGTCCGAAGGATCGGCTTTGCTGTCAATGTTAAAGAGAACCACATCCGTTTCATAACTTGCAGCCCGTTTGATATCAGCATAAAACATGGGGTCTGTGATCTTACTTTCAAAGAATGCCACTGCGTGTTTCAAGTCACCTGTCTCGGGATTGCGAGCCTCTATATTCCCAAGAATATAGGAAAGGATTTTAATGAGGTGAGATTTTCCCGAGCCGAAAAACCCGGAAACCCATACACCCATACTATCGGTGATAGCCGGGTTGTTTGGGGTATCAATGGTAAGCAGATAGGCCTTTATCAGCTCATAAAAATGCCTTAAGATTTCTTTAGTAACAACGTATTCATCCAGTTCCTGCCAGACTACGGCTTCATTCTTTTGGTCGGCCTTTACCACACCATTGATGGGACGGTAAATATCCCTTACAAAGATATCTTTGATTTCCATCATCACATCCTCTCACAACAACTTATGAAAGTATCCGTTTATTTTAACTTGTTATATTTTAAATAAGCCGGAATGCCCGATAATAATTCTTTTCTTTAAGTCTGCTAAACAACCTGAGATCCTGACCGGAATATTCCCCAGGATAAAACATTACAAGGGGCGTACCCCCCATAAGGGGTTGAAGATTGTTCAACAGAAGATGACTCCTGAGAAGCGGCCATATCTTTCCCACCCCAGATACAAGGATGAGATCGTTCTTGTCGGGCTCAGCTTTCATTGTAAATGCTTTGGCCAATCTTTCTGCACCAAGCGGTTTACTAAGCGCTTTCAACAGTCCATCCTGGCCCGTTTCCTCTTCGTACCTTAAGGCCTTGTCCAAGAGGTTACGCCCCTTTAGATACTCGACCATAAGAGTAAAAAGGTCGATGTGATTGACCCTTAAATCAGGCCTTTCTTTTTGGAGCCGCTTCATGAGGAATCCTATGTGCTCCCTCATTTGAATTTCCTTCTCTGGGGGATAATCAAAGATGTAAAAACCGATCTCATTGCCTAGCCCTTTGTTGTGCAATAATTCATTGCTAATAATTCGATCCCATATCTTATTAAGCCTGTCATCAAATGTATCCATTACATCCCCTTAAACTTATTGGGTAGCCTGCATACACTGCAATATATACTCCTCATTATGAGAATGCAAATATGTCTCGATTTTTGGATGAATGATGGCTGGCAACATATTGAGGGTCTTGGTGCTGTCAATGTAACCAGCTTCTGCAAGGATCCTAAACACGACCTGTCTTACCTTTTTCTGGGTTGGCTCAGACCATTTCATAATACCAGGGTCAATCTGAGCACACATCTCGATATAGTCGTTCCAGTCAGAGAGGGACAATCTCCTTTCAAACATCCTCCAGCGTTCGTGGACTATCTTCAGCATGAAGTCACCGAGAAGCCTGCTGTCTTTTATTGCTGCAGCAAAAAGTGCCTGGACAGCAATCTCAGCTGAACCATCTGCAATCATCGCCCATAGCTCTGGGGTCATGGTAAGAAGGCGTTTTTTGATCAATCTGGCTTGTCTTTTGGCAGCAACAGGGCTCCTTTTCTGGAGGATGTTCTCGATCTCAATAGCTTGTTGCCACTGCTCCTTATCCACTTTATCCAAGAGGAGCTTCGTAATCTTGC
>JAYEFR010000118.1:0-3140 GCA_034716155.1 Thermodesulfobacteriota bacterium | reverse complement strand
GCTTCATATGGTTGATGTGAATGTATATCCTTCTATTATATATAAAGGGATTCACAGGACAGCCTGTATAGATCTTGGCGTCTTGCCAAAGGATATAGATATCACCTCCTTTAGAGCAGATATCTCTATGTTTGGGACTGGCTATAAGGAATTGAGCGGTTATGTAGAAGACCATAGTAAAAGATATTGCTGCTGCTTTGATATCCCACCGGATATATCCCCAGGTGTATACCGATTGCCCCTAAAGGCATGCTACAACTCTGGTACGGAACTGAATTTCTATGTAGGGCTAAATGTAGCTTGCAGGCCAATTTCTAAAGAGCCTGACATCCTGTCTCCCGCAAATCAATCTATAATAGATTCTGTAAGTAATAGTCATTTGGTTCCTGGCAATTATGTGGAAGTGCTCGATGATGGGGAATATGCGTTTGATAAATGGGTAGAGGTATTAAAAAGCGCTGAAAAACAGATCGATTTGCAGTCTTATTATCTGGATGACTCGGGCAAGTGTGCAATGTTGACGGATATACTGCAGGAAAAGGCTGAAAAAGGTGTTGATGTAAATATACTTATCACGAGATACTCACAGATGGGAAAATCACCCCTTACATATCTGAAGCTTAAAAGACACGGTATTAATGTAATCCCCATAGGTGACATAGGTTTTCCCAAGGATGGCAGTCCTTCCGGGAAATGGATCGAAAAGATGAGGCGGGATTATCGAATATTTCAGGACATTCCTAAGGCCCCACCTTTCATAGAGTGGATGGAAAAAAAAGGTGATGCAAATATAAAGGTGGATTATGCGCTGCATGAGAAGATGCTTATTGTAGACGGTAGAAAGGCCATCTTGGGAGGGAGAAATCTAAGTGACTGCTATTTCTACTGGTGGAAGGACAAGGATCTTTATTTAGAGGGGCCTATTGTAGAAGAGATTCGGAATGGTTTTATGAAAAACTGGAAAGAATTTATCGTAGCGGTGGATTGTCTGCACCTGAATCAGGGAGAATATAAAGATGGCCTTTCCTCTAAAGGCGACATAAGGGCGCGATTTGTTCAATCCAGACCCTGGAATGGCAACTACTCCACCCTGGATATGTTGTGCAGTGCTATTGGCATGGCTGGAAAGAGCGTATATATATCTTCGCAATACCTGGCGTTACCTCCGCTTCTGGAATTTGCCCTGATAGGGGCTGCCCGCCGCGGGGTTGATGTACGCATCATTACCAACTCTTATGAGACGGGAGAAGAGGTAATGTTTTCCATGTGTCATTTTATCTCCCTGAATTATTACAGGGATCTGCTTGAGGCAGGGGTGCGTATATTCGAATATGAGGGGAAACAAGGGTCAAAGGGATTGCGTCCGTATTACCATGCCAAGGAATTTCTGATAGATGGCATCTGGCTTAGCATAGGATCATTTAATCTCTCTATCCGCAGTTCATATTTGGAATCAGAGGTGATGGTGAATATCCATGACCCAAAAATGGCCTCCATGCAACAGGATGCCTTTTTAAAGATATTAACAAAGGAGGCAAGAGAGGTTACATTAGAGGATTTTATACACGAGGAAGAAGCTCACAGTGTGCTGATGAATCTGGCAAAGCGCATAGAAATCTTGTACTGAGGTTTGTTTTTATCTTTGGAAGATGATGTCTGAAATTTTATAAATCAAGGGCAAGCTTGATGGTTTCGCAAAAAGTCCATTATACCCCTTAACCGTCATTCCGGCGAAAGCCGGAATCCAGTCTTTTCAAGTAGTTGCGGATCATCTGGACTCCTCAATCAAGTGGACAATAAAAGGAGCGCTCGAAATCAGGTATAATAATCCTGAATCTTGTTTGCGATATCTTTGATCTTTTTTTTTGCAGATATTCGGGTTTGAGCAGCCGTGCTTCATCCCCAAAGGAAAGGAGCCAGGTTGTCAGCTCGGGTTCGGAGGATGCATTGAGAATCAATCGCACTTTTCCTTTCCCCTTTTTAATTATCTTCTGGTCCGGGCTCCAGATTCGCTCAGCCACCACACACTTGTTCAGGCCCTTGAGGATGAGGCAGAAATAAAGAATCTGCATGGGAGGAAAAGAAAGATTGGGTTTTAATCGTGGGGTCAGGCTTTCATTCTTCACTTAGCAACTCCAACTCAATACTCACCGCAGTCTTTTGTAATCCGCTGTTTTCCCTCTACTCTCAATCTTTCCTGGCTTACAGCAGTATATTCAATTGCTTATGTCAAGTTTGAAGACCTGGCCTCGTTACATTCTTGTTCAGTGCTTAAGGCATATTAAGCGTATGCGAGATGGCGACATTTGGGCTCAGGAATGGGATCGTTGAACTCTTTTGCTGTTTCGATCCAGAGACTTATAGCGTCCTTGGCATTTGCTAAGGCAGATTCATAAGAATCTCCATGTGCAGAGCAGCCAGGGAGTTCAGGCACTTCAGCAACATATGCCTGATCCTCATCACTCCAATATATAATTATCTCATATCTATCCATTACTGTTCTCCCCCGAGCTTATATTTAAGAATAACGGCTCGGACTTGTTTAACTTGATAAGGCTTTGCTTTATTCCCATTCTTTTGGAGGTTACGTTTTTCTTCGATGCCTGACTTTCTAAATACATGCTGGCTTCCTTTTGTCCTTTCTTCAAACCCGAGATATATATAAGAAGCAGGCATAAATCTTTGAATGCAATATTTGCATCCGAAGCCCCACTTAAAATTCGGAGTATAAGTTTTTCAAATTTACTCATGTGCCTGGATTACGTGAATAAAACAGATTCTTCAATAATAAAAATGCACCGAATGCCGCAAATCAGTCGCCGCTTTTAGCGGTCGGCTGGAATGAATGGCTGGACAATGGATTGAAACGACCTTTCAAGTCGTCTCAATCCTTAGTGGGTTAGGCCATTTTTCATTTTGTCTAATCCAATGTCAAGGGCTGGCCCCAGTTCATTTTTGAAGTAACATCTTAGTCTTGTACCTTTTGAGTGCTTATGTCAAAAGTCAAGACCTGGCACCTTTTTCTTGCCTTTTTCTTGTGAGCCTTGTCGTTAGTTGTTTTTAAATGCAAGACAGGAGTATAACATGGATAAGTGTATGTTTAAAAGGCATATGAAAACGATAATCGGATCAATTTTGCT
>JAYEFR010000117.1:0-3154 GCA_034716155.1 Thermodesulfobacteriota bacterium | reverse complement strand
GCCGTGTACAATGGGTTCAGGTTTACTACGATCGCGCCCAGAGACAGGGTGGCATAGTAGGCAATAACAAACTGGGGACAGTTAGGCAGATGAACACCCACCCTCTCTCCCTTTTTCACCCCTAATTTTCCAAGGGCATTGGCCATGCGCAAGGCCTGCAGACGCAACTCCCAAAAGGTGATCTCTGTGCCATAAAAGTTCAGGGCTGTTTTGTCCGGATACGAGCCCGCAGGTAATTGCAGGATGCCCTGAGCAGGCAATCTGGGATAGCGGATTGAGGTGGGGACATTGTAGTCATAATGACGATGCCAAGGCCTTGCTACCATAATTTTCTCCTCCTAAATATTTGTTTGAGTTCAACAATTTAAGTATGAAAAAAATAAGCCCAGATCAGATAAATAATATAGCTCCTTAAAAAATTATTCTCCCAATGAACTATTCCCTACCACCTAACAGACAAAATATAACCTGTCAATAAAAATTATCCGGCAGCACAACATGTATATTCTATGAAATACGATTAGAGTATATAGCAATACTATATATAGAGTGTATATTCACACTACCTATGCAGCTTACACATTAACACTGCTTGTATTAGAAAATGCCTTTTTTGGAAAAATCAACCCTGATGCAGGATACGGGATTAACATTATTTCGGAAATCGCAGGGTCGGATCAAGACCTGGCCCTGCTTATTATTTATCGCTGCAGATTTTCAATAACGGTTGCAACGCCCAACCCGCCTCCGCAGCAGGAACCAAAAATACCGTATTTCCCGCCTCGACGAATCAGCTCACGCATTGCAAACATACAGATCCGTGTACCAGAGGCCCCATTGGGATGACCAAAGGCAATGGCCCCTCCAAGCGGGTTCCATTTGTCCATGTCAACCTTTTCGCCGGTCTGTTTTTCAATCTCTTTGATAACCGCCAGGTTCTGGACGGCAAATGCCTCATTGCATTCCATAATGTCCATATCAGACAGTTTTAAACCGGCACGTTTGATTGCCATAGGTATGGCATAACCCGGAGCAATACCCATAATCCTTGGATCCACGCCATAGTCTGCGCCGCAAACCCACTTGGCCATCGGCTCGTATCCAAGTTCCTCTGCCTTTTCCGCGCTCATCATCAGCACAAAGGCCGCCCCATCATTACGGCCTGAGGAGTTCCCGGCAGTGACTGTGCCTCCGGCTTTGAATGCAGGAGGCAATTTTGCAAGGCCTTCCATTGTTGTATTCGGCCGTACATGTTCATCCACCTTGAAGACAACCTCCGGGGACTTTCTTGTCGCAGGAATAATAACAGGGATGATTTCCTCATCAAACTTCCCGCCCTCCATTGCTTGCCCAGCCATCATCTGACTGCGGTAGGAGAATTCGTCTTGCTCCTCGCGTGAGACATTGTACATAACCTGAAGATTCTCTGCAGTGATCCCCATGCCGATACACTCTTCAGATACAGGGGAGAGTTCTGGTGCAATAGGTAGCGGCGGAATCAGACGATATGGCTGTACTGACATGGGAAATTTGGTAAAGGCCTGGCTATAGGCCTCCATGCCGCCTGCAATAATGATATCCGCATGATTTGCCATAATCTTCCATGCGGCATGATTGATGGAATCGATGGCAGAGCCGCACTGCATCTCTATATAAGATGCTGAGGTTTCGTACCCAAGCCCGGCATCAAGGGCTGCCCAGCGTGCAGGGTTAAGTGCATGTGAACAATGCGCTGCGCTTCCTAAAAAGACACAGTCCACATGGGCCTTTTCCTTGATCTTTGTCTTATCAAGCAAACCCTTGATCCCAATGCCGGCCAGCTTTGAGGCAAAGATATCTTTAAGTGTTCCACCCATGCGACCAAATGCTGTCCGCATTCCTTCTACAATTACAACATCTCTCATGATTCCACCTCCTGTTTGATGATCTTTTATCCAAGTAATGCTGGTGTATACCTGACGTATAGTGTTGCTATACACTCTAAATCTATCCTATAGAATATACTTAATGTGTTGTCAAATATTTTTTATTGACCATCTATGTTTTATCTGTTATTAAATAGATCTTAAGAGAGATTGCGGTGTTTTAACTGCCATTCCCGTTAGGTATATCAGATTTTGTATGTAGGGAAAGGAGGTAAGAAATGAGGATTAGCGAATTAGTCAAGCGCACTCAAGCCTCAAAAGAGACCATACACTATTACATCCGTGAAAGAGTCCTTCCGAAACCCCGTAAACCAGGAAAAAATGTTGCGGATTATGACGAAGGCTATGTCGAGAAGATTCTCATGATTAAAGAGCTTCAGGACAAACATTTTCTTCCGCTTTCTGTAATCAAGAAGATCATTAAGCAGCAAAAAAAGAAATCTTTGCCGGAGCAGGCCTCTCTGCGGGTTCAAAGCAAATATTACAAGCCAATTGATCTATTTCTCTCCAAAGAGATCACTGGGAGAGAGGCCTTCTGCCAAGCCACAGGCATTGGGCAAAAATGGCTTGCAAAGATGGAGCAGTGGGGCGTTATCACCCCGGAATCCAAGGAAGGCCCCCCTATCTACTCCCCGGATGACGTGGTTATAGGAAAATTGGTTGTTGATATGGACCGCCTGGGCTTTGGGCCAAAGGACGGCCATGACCCTGAGGATCTAAGGCATATTGCCGATTTCGTCCGCGAATTCGTGATGTCCTCATTTAAAAATTATATACAGATTCATTTGCAAAATCTGGCCCCATTGGAGTTATCAGAAATACACAAAGAGGCTACAGAGGTAATGGGCCTTTTTTTCTATCACCTCTATCGTAAATTTGTCAGGGAAGAGAGCGGTCGCTTTCTCAAATCCATTGAAAAAGAGGAAGGTTGATGGAAGGGGGCCTACAAAAAGTCAAACCGAAAATTATTGTTTAAGGCTTCCTCCCTATAACGTAGATTAGTTGACGGGTTAATAACTTGACAATCTCGTAAAAAGCACCAACTTGAGCTACATGCTAAAATGGAATGTCATCAAACTCGCCCTTGTCTGAATCAGAAGAAGACTCATCTGAATTGACAGGCGCTTCGCCCGGAATGCTTTGCTCGTCTGTTGCAGACTGGCCTGCATTCTCCAATGGGCTCAGTATCTGCATCTGATTTGCTACAACCTCTGTAGTATAACGCTTGT
>JAYEFR010000116.1:0-16119 GCA_034716155.1 Thermodesulfobacteriota bacterium | reverse complement strand
TATCTGGCTCCTCAAAACCTTCCCTACGGGATTTAAAGGCAGAGAGTCGATAAAAACAACTGATTTGGGTCTCTTAAATCCTGTCATCTTGTCCCTGCACCAGTCTATTATTTCTTCTTGGGTTGCCTTTTCTCCCTCCCTCAATTCTATTACAGCACGAACTGTATGCCCCCAGGTCTCATCAGGAACACCTATGATACATACATGCCTTATCTTTGGATGTGATTCTAATATCTCTTCCACCTCATGTGGATACACCTTTTCTCCACCGGTTGAGATGGTCTCCTTCATCCTGTCAACAACGATAAGCTCTCCATCCTTGTCGATGTATCCAAGGTCACCGGAATGAAACCATCCTCCCTCCATCACTTCAGCAGTCTTTTCACTATCCTTATAATACTCCTTCATTACTGTACCACTACGATAGAGTATCTCCCCAACCTCACCCTGGGGCGTATCTTCACCATTTATGTCTACGATCCGCATTTCAACCCCGGCAAGAGGCCTGCCAACAGATCTGTCTTTTAGCCCATCTTCAGATGCGTCTATTCGCAATGTGGTATCAGGCGTCATTTCAGTCTGTCCAAACACATCAACGATTAAAGAGCTTGGGAATTTTTGCAGGATCCTTTTCTTTTGTTTGGCTGGATTGACCCCGGATCCTGTCATCGCAACCAAAACCGAGCTTCTATCATACCTATCTAATCCTTCATAATCTAATATCCTTTTCCATTGCGTGGGTACAAACAGCGCCAACATGGGCCTTTCCTTCTCGATAATCTCCAGTGCTTCTCTTGTATCAAAGCTGATACCAGTGCGCAGTATATATCGTGGGAGCCCTGACATGGGCCCTGTTATTAACACCTGATAATTTGCCATGTGGAACAACGGCATGTTGAGAAACATCGGAAACCCACCGGTTATTCTATTAAGTAAAGGGGCAAAAGCGGTGCCATACACCTTTGGGAGTAAACGCGGTATTGATTTTGCTAAAGAGGAACGTATCTTCGGATAGGAGAGAACTTTGTTGATGATCCCCTCAAGGCCGGGGACAGGGGATATTTTATCGACTATACGTCCGAAATTTACCTTTGGATCTGCAGCAAACCGACCTAGCATATCTCCATATATAGCCTCCGCCAGATTCCAAAAATTATCGTATGTTAATACTACTCCTTTAGGTAGCCCTGTAGTCCCGCCTGTATACGAAATGGTACAAACATCATCTCCTGTAGTACATGCAAATGGCTCAATGGAGGGGTATTTAGCAATCAATTCTTCATAATCCAGCATATCTTTGGGAATCTTTTTACCTTCGCGTGCAAGACAAATGTAATTCTTAACTCCTTTTAAATTCGGCCGGGCCTTGTTTACCTCCTTTGAAAACATGTCCTCAAATATAAACATGGCGGAGTCGGACTGATTGGTTTGATACTCAATCTCTCTTGCCACAAATCTGAAGTTCATAGGGACTGGGACCGCCCCAATCTTTTGGAGCGCATAATTTGACTCTATAAACTCAGGACAGTCGTGAAACATGATAATAACATGGTCGCCTTTTTTTATACCTAAATCAGTAAGCGCACTGGCAAATTTGTTAACCTTGGTATTTAAATCCCTCCACCTGATTTTTTTGTGTCCATAAGTGATGACTATACCATTTGGATTAAACCTTGCCTGATCAGCCAGAAGTTCTCCGAAACTCTTCCTGGGCATAATTTTAACCTCCTTAACTATTTAATCATAAAAAACCCTCATGTCTGCAAGGAAACACACAACCAAAAATGATAATGCTTTCGGGATGGGTGTTCTCTCGCTTACATTTTATCACTCTTTGATACATCCTTTGGATCGCTTACGGGCGCTCCCTAACTCGCCCTTCGGGCTCAAAGATAAGGGAGCGATTCCCCTTTAAGCTCCACCTAAAGGATGTATTAGCAAATCGCGATGGAAGGATAATCTCAAGAACCCCCATCCCTCCTTACGTACTGAGAAAAACATCCCCCAAAAAACCGACCCCTGATCCCTTACAACTATTTTTCATCTAAATACTCTTTAACTGTTTACTATTCACTGTTCACTCTTCACTATTTTCATATCAATACCTCTTACCATGCATTTAGACTGCCAAGGCAAGAAGACATAAGTCAGATACCTTTGCCCGGACAGGAATAAGCCCGCGTGCTATAGTCCCATCATCCTGCTGATAATCAGCAGCATTATCTCTGAGGTCCCGGCATATATGGTCTGAACCCTTGCATCTCTGAATATACGAGCAATAGGATACTCTTCCATATACCCATATCCCCCATGGAACTGCAGGCACTTTCCCGCTACACGATTTAGCATCTCAGCAATCCAGTATTTGGCCATGGATGCCTTCTTTACAATCTTTTTGCCCTCCATGTGATCGATGATAAGGCTATCTAAAAATGTCCTGCCAAGTTCAATCTCGGTTGCCATCTTTGCCAGCTCAAACGAGATATACTGAAACCTGCTGATAGGCCTGCCAAATGCCTCTCTGCTCTTTGTATAATCAATGGTTACCAGCAAGGCCCCTTCAGCCGCAACTTGAGATGCTATGGCACTCACCAATCTTTCCTGCTGCAACTCCTCCATAAGATAATAAAAGCCATGGCCTTCCTGGCCCAATAGATTCTCTGCAGGGACTCTGCAGTCCACAAATGCCATTTCTGCAGTGTCCTGAGAGTGCAAGCCTATCTTATCCAAATTTCTACCCTTCTCAAAACCAGGCCTGCCATCTTCTACAACTATTAATGATACTCCGGCATATGGAGGATCTGCCTTGGGATCTGTCTTTGCGGCAACGATTACAAGATCACAGAGTATCCCATTGGATATAAATGTCTTCTGACCGTTTATTATATAATGATCGCCATCCTTCACTGCGGTAGTGCGGATAGCACCCAGATCAGAGCCTGTACCCGGCTCGGTCATGGCAACTGCAGTGATAATATCTCCGGTTACACAGTCAGGCAACCACCTCTTCTTTTGCTCGACACTACCAAAATTGTAGATATAAGGGACAACAATATCTGAGTGGAGTGGAAAGGCAAAGCCTGTACAATTGGTCTGGGCTGCCTCCTCAATCGTGATGAGAGAATACAGAAAGTCAGCGCCCACGCCGCTGTATTCTTCAGGAAGCCATGGGCATAAAAACCCCTGCTGCCCAAATTTCTTCCAAACATCTTTGGGTACAATCCCGTTTTTCTCCCACTCATCTACATACGGCGTTATCTCTTTGGCAAAATACCGGCTTATAGATTCTCTAAAAATCTTGTGCTCCTGGGTGTAGTACTTATCTAGTAAAGACATAAATAACCTCCTGAAGTTGTTTGTACTGAGCTATCTTTACTACACAGTTTGCTCGTAACACGTCATTATGCTTCAAATGAACATTGCACAAAATAATATATTAATAAATGCACGTCAACAGCTTGCCTTAGTTAACCAAAGGAATGAAAATATGCTCGGGCTGAGAGAAATAGCCATCCCTGAAAACTGATCCCTGATCCCTGACAACTATTTTCATATAAACAATCATGCCCCTAAATTTTTATAGGCATCTTCCGGGAGCTTCTCGCCTAAGGCGATTCTGCACAAATCACTTATCATATAGGTCTTCAAACCAGACTCTATGCATTTCTTATAAAGAGCATCCAAACATAGTGGGCAGAGAAAAATCATGGCCTTAGCTCCATGATCTATTGCATCTTTTATGTTGAGATCCTGATATTCGGGATATTTATCACCCCTACCCTGAAGACCGCCCATGTCCTGACCGCAACACAGGGCGTTTTCCCGATCATACATCCTTGCTACCCTTTCCGCCCCGATCAACTCAAAAATCTCATCCAGCATAGGATCCTTCCATGGAGTAAGCCTTGAGGCGCAAGGCCTTTGATAGGCCACCTTCATGTTCAAGGGTTTAATCTTGTCTTTATGGCCCTTCAAATAATTCAAAAGATATTCAAAGATATGAACAGGCTTAAACGGTAAATCTATCCCATATTGAGATACACTGTCTGTCATAGCGGAATAGCAATCGTCATGTATAAATATGATCTCGTCTGTACCTAAAGATGCAAGTCTATCTACCAATGCCTCAAGGCCTTGACGCATAAGCGTCTCGTTTCCCATATGGGGATACATTAGGTTGCAAAAGTAATGACGGCCCTTTACCAGAGTCAGGCCATCAAATAATTGTCCCTGAAAGGCCCATGGCATATTCACATAAATTGTACATAGAGACATTACCGGTCCCTTTATTTCAGGGGGACTGAATTCGCCCCTGGGTGTAACCATATTCTGGGCAAGAGAAAACAAATCAGGATCAATATAGTCACCCTTCTCCTCCATTCTCTTCAATATAAGATCGAATGGCCTTGCGCCCTTTGTGCAATATTCATTACAGGCAAAACATGTAATACACTTATTCAGCCACCCCACGTCCTGGCCTTTAACCAGCCGTTCAAACTCTTTTGAGCCCTGTTCTTTGTCAAAGTCAATATACTGGCACCTGTCCAAGCACTCTCCACAAAAATCACACCTTGATTCATCAAACATACCCTTCCCCTTTCGTTAAAAACGATTCAACTACACCCTTTAAAACTTAACTATATCAAATAAAGGCCACGTATACACCTAAAATCAAAGATTATAAAAGGATCAGGAATGCAATATATTCTATAGGCCTACCTTTTTTATAATACCGATAAGAGACAATCTTAAAAAAAGAAACACCTTGCCGCCTTGATTTTAGGATTCTCAAGCTTATTATTAATTTCAATATGAGTGGTATATGTTATAATAGCCTTAATCTTTTTCACTGGATACAGGATTGCCGAACATCAAATATAAATGTGGGAGGCCAAAAAAAGCTAAGTAACAATTATGGTTCCCCCTTTAAAATAAGATTGCTCTTGCCTTGATAGGTTCTTGCCGATATTATAGAGAAGTTAACCACTAAAAAAGGAGGAGCCCAATATGCGAAGGCATGGTTTTTCATTAATAGAGGTCATGATAGTAGTAGCCATTATCGGAATCTTGGCCTCGATTGCCATACCCCTATACACAGGTCATGTTAGAAAGGCGCGAAGGAGTGAGGCCATGGCAGGCCTGCAGACAGTAGCCTTATATGAGGAGAAATGCATGGCCGAGAAAGGTAGCTATAATACGATAGCATATCTAATAAACTCTTTTGGCCTCTCTGATCCAGATGGGGATAGCCTCTATGAACCAAGTGATTTCTACAACTTAGCTACAAGCAATGGAGTGTCTACATTTATTGCTAAGGCTACCCCAACAGGTGCCCAGGCAAGCGATAATATTACTCTTGCTATAAATTCCGATGGACAGGTGGGAAGGATAAACGGCGCGGGATGGGTCTTTGCAGAAGACAGGGCGCTCTGGAGGTAGATAAGTTGAATGTACTGGTTACAGGTGGTGCAGGCTATATTGGATCCCATGCTATAAGCATGCTAGCCGACAGAGGCCATAACACCGTATGCATAGACAATCTTGCAAAAGGGCATAAAGAACTTGTAGGAGATTGTGCCTTTTATGAAGGTGATATCTCCGATAAGATCCTGGTAAAGAAGATATGCAATCTGCACAATATAGATGCGGTGATGCATTTTGCAGCATATTCCCTTGTGGGTGAATCCGTAGAAGAGCCCAGCGTTTATTATAAAAATAATGTATGCAATACATTGAGCCTGTTAGAGGCCATGGTTGAATCCGGTGTGGATAAATTTATCTATTCATCATCCGCTGGTGTATATGGCGAGCCGGATGAGATACCAATCACAGAAGATGCTAAACTCTCCCCCACAAACCCGTATGGCAAGACAAAGATCATGGTAGAAGATGTCCTAAAAGACTTTGACAGGGCCTACAGCTTGAGGTTTGTATCTCTAAGATATTTCAATGCAGCAGGCGCCCACCCTGATGCAGCCATTGGCGAGGATCACGACCCGGAGACCCACCTGATACCTCTTGTGCTGGATGTGGCCTTAAGAAGGAGAGATGCCATAACCATATATGGCGACGATTGGCCTACCAGGGATCGTACATGCATCAGAGACTATATTCATGTATGCGACCTTATAGACGCCCATATACTTGCCCTTTCCTACCTTGCAGAAGGTGGGGCAAGTGATATATTCAACCTCGGGAATGGCCAGGGTTATACCGTCAAAGAGGTTATAGATAACGTGTCTTCCGTCACAGGTTGTCCTGTCCCGACCAGAATAGGGCCACGGAGGCCCGGTGACCCGGCTATATTGGTTGCAAGCTCTGAAAAGATAACAAGCAAACTCGGATGGAAACCAAGGTTTAAATCTCTGGAAGACATTATAGAAACAGCATGGACATGGCACAAGAGACGGTTTGGTTAAAGGTGGTCTGCCTATATTACGATAATACTAATTATGAATATTATTAGACTATCAATCATACTGATCGTTATATCCATTTCCGGCTGTGCACATATACTACAGCCAAACCTCACCATTACCATGGAAGGTTGCACGGACAGGATCGCTTTATCAATAATAGATGAAACAATTGACAAGTCATATAAGGATATCAGTATCATGGTAGCCTCTCCTGTGGACGCCAACACATTGAAAGCTGGAAATTTCGGCCTTGCCATGCAGAAATTGTTAATAGGCGCCATGGCTAAAAAAGACATTGATGTAGTTGATATAGGGACAAAGGGGGCGGATACGCTCCTTGTAAGTACATATATAGCAAGAAAAAATGATGTAGTGATGACATCAAAACTTGTCGATCTCAAGACCAATGATGTTATTGCATTTGTTACGACTACCCTGTACAAATCTGCTTGTGTAGATGACCTGCTCAATAATCAAAAGGGAGTAAGGCTCTATGAAAATTAGGCGAACGAGTTGTGAGTTAAGAGTCATAAGTTAAGGGAGAAGGATTAAGTGAAAAGACTTATCTTGATTGCTCTTATTTTAATTGCCTGTATGCTTACAGGCTGCGCCTTTACAAGGCCGTATATGGATCTCAAAGATTCTACCCCGATAGACTGGGGATTAAAAGGGACCTTTGAGAAGGCCATTACCATAGTCCCGTTTGATTCACACAGTTATGATAAGAAATGGGGCGTCTATGCGGCTCAACAGATGAAAGAATACCTCCTAAAAGAAGGTGCATTCCAAAGGGTTGTCTTTTCTGAAGAAGAAAAGAGGTTTATGCCCCTGATCCTCAAGGGTGAGATTACATATATGTGGTATGGTGGTTCATATACCCCATCAAAGGTAAATGTGACCATCCGCATAATAGACGCATCAGATGGTCAGACAAGATTTTTAAGAAAGAGCTCTATCTCTTATGAAAGAAAGGGCTACAGCGTATCCTGGCTGAACAGGATGTATCTATCATCGCCTGCACCGGAAGAGCTTTTAGATGGCATACTCAAACATATTGCAGAGGATATTGCAAAAAGGACCCGTCTACCAGCAAAACAAAGCCCCTGATGTAGAACGCAGATAGACCAGACCTTCTGGGCTTACTATGGATTCTTCTACGGATTCTTCAATCCCTGTAGGATCTTGCCAGGTGCTTATGTCTCCATCCCAATAATATTTGCCGCACCAGATACGATCCAGAAGGTCAATGTCAAGGCTGGCTGCGACATAATCAGGTTGCGGATCCAATTTATTTAAGCCAGATTTGTCCTCATTTTCTTTCATTACCTCATCATCCGTTATACTCCAGATATCACCATCACCGTCCACAGTCACAGCACAGGTATCACCGGAATATTTCACTTCCCATGTATTACCATCTGCATCCAGCGTGTATATCCCAGTAGTTGTAGCAGCCAGTGTCAAATCCTCGCCTACATAGATATCACATACTTTTGTGTCTGTAATAGTGGTATCCTCACAGGTATAAGTGGCAGTGCTACATTTGTATAAACCATTATCCGCCCCTACCCATAGAATAGAGCCATCAACTTCCATGGCATTGATAGCCCCACAACCCTCGCAAGTCATTGTGCCGGTATCATCAGAAGACCTATAGTAATGAATCTTATTCTCCACAGCCCCCCAGATAATATGATACGTATAATAGTAATAAGATGAATACTTCTGTATAGCTATCGCAGTAAATTTATCGCCCCAACCTATGTTACTCTCCCCGCTTGAAGAGAAATACCAGATATCATCATTAGTCGATGCCCATATCCCTCCTGTCTTAGCACTTCTATCCTTTGCCATACACAGTGCCCCTTGCTCCAAAAGGGTCTTTTTTTCTCTTTGTTTTACATCAATATCAAAAAAGGCGGTCTCCTGGTCATCTCCATCATCTATCACTGTGCAACTCACTGTATACTCGCCAGGATCTTTGGGTGCTATCCAGTATGTCCAATAGCGATTGGCATCCTCATCTTCTAATACTCCCCCAGTTGCAGCCCATATATACCTTATAGGGTAGCGGTCTACAATGCTATTAGCCTGTAACAAAATCCTCTGACCAGTGACTGGCGCTGCATCAGATGTATTTACGTATGTAATCTCAGGCCCGGACGATGAGCAGCCATATATCAGGGCAGCAACTATCACTATTATGCAAAAATACAAAACTTGTCTCAACTCTAGCCTCCTTATTAACCAGGAGATACTAGCAGATTCAATCTTCTGGCGCAACTGGCAGGATGCTGAAATGGTGGAATAAAAATAGTTGTCAGTGGTTTGGAAGGGAATCATCTTATCCGGAGATTTTACAACGGACAAACCACAAAAAAACTACTGACAATAGGAGTTAAAAAAACATCTCATGACTGACTGCTTTTTATCTGACTCTCGACTCTCGACTACTGACTGTCGACTATCTTTTTGTGTATTGATTGCTATTTATAGGACATCGTGATATATTTCCTCATTAGTCATGGACACTACATTTTTTTATGCTATGCCTACAGATATATACTTTGGCAATATAGAAAACCTACGGCCTTTAATAGAAAATCACAGGGTCTTTTTTGTAACAGGTAAAACCACACTTACCCGCCCACCATTGAACAATGAATTTGGTAACATTGTAAAAGGTGTTCAATATAAGATCTTCTCTGATATTGGCCCAAACCCCAGGTTTTCTGATGTAAGGGCATTAGCCAAAGAGATCAAAGGGTTCTCCCCTGACATAATAATTGCCATAGGTGGCGGAAGCCCGATAGATGCGGCAAAGGCAGCATCTATTGTGGCAACAAATAAAGGAGATCCCTATGATTATTTTGCTAAGGGACTAACTTTGTCCTCTGAACCTATCCCCATAATAGCCATACCAACCACCACGGGCACAGGCTCTGAAGTAACACCATTTAGTGTGATAGTAGATGAGGAGAATCATGCAAAACTGGTCTATAGTTCACCCAAGATATATCCCAAGGCCGCCATAGTTGACCCAAGGTTGAGTTATACCATGCCAGGCTATGTTGCAGCATCTACCGGGGTCGATGCCCTCTCCCACGCAATAGAGGCAGTATGGACTAAAAGGGCAAATCCCGTATCCACTATACCGGCAAAAGAGGCCATCAAGATCATACTGCGCAATATCGTATCATCTTATCGAGACAATACTCTTGCGAGAGAATCCATGATATTTGCAAGTATGCTGGCAGGATGTGCATTTTCAAATACCGGAGTTACCGCAGTCCACTCGGCTTCATACCCTATTACATTAGACTATGATACCCCCCATGGCCATGCATGCGGTCTCTTTCTCTTGCCGTTTATCAAATTCAACTGGCCTTTTTTAGGAGAGAAAGCCTTTGTCCTGCTGGATGCATTCGGGGCCAAATCGTGTAAAGGCATTATAAAACAGATGGAAGGAATCATGGGAGATTTAGGTCTTGTCACCCGTTTTTCCGAAATAGGTCTGAAAAAAGAAGATATCCCCCATATTGCCAAAAGGTGTATAGGGAAAAGTACAACAAATAATCCAAGAGATATAACAGAATCTGATATTGCAGATATAATAAAGGAGAGATTATGATCTTAGGAGTAGATATCGGCGGCACCCATACAGATGCCATCTGCATAAAGACCGGCACTATCATAAATAGTGCAAAGGTCACAACAGATAAAGAAAACCTTGTTGGCTCCATCGTTGGTGCTATAAATGAATTGGATATAGACCTGCCTAAGATAGACAGGGTTGTACTTTCTACCACGCTATCTACAAATGCTATTATTGAAAAAAAATATGGGCTAACCGGAATGATAGTATCAGCAGGGCCTGGGATAGATCCAAAAAACTATTTTCTTACCGACAATTTTTATCTGGCGGATGGAGCTATAGATCATAGGGGAAGAGAATATATCCCTATAAATAGAGATCAGATAACTACTGTAGTGGGCAAGCTAAAGGATAAAGGTATCGCAGGGGTGGGTATTGTATCCAAATTTTCCGTGAGAAACCCATTACATGAGAAATCTATTTATAATCTCATCTCAGATGACTTCTCTTACATATCCCTGGGCCATCAAATGAGCGGGAACCTAAATTTCTCCAGGCGTATAAACACTACCTACTTCAATACTGCTGTAATGCCAACACAGGATGTATTTATAAAATCAGTAGGCGATGCACTTGGTAAATTAGGGATTATGCCACAAATCCTATTCTTAAAGGCCGATGGCGGCACATATATGGCTTCTGCTGCCAATAGACTGCCTGTAGAGACAATTATGTCCGGGCCTGCAGCAAGTATTATGGGAGGGGCAGCCTTAAATAAAGATAACGGGACATCTCTTGTCCTGGATATAGGAGGCACTACCACTGATATCGGACTTTTAGTGGACGGTGTACCTGTTATGGAGCCACTAGGCGTCAGTATAGGTGGAGCGAAGACTCTTGTAAGGGGGCTTAACGTCCTATCCGTAGGGGCAGGAGGCGACTCAAGGGTATATACTAAAAGCGACAAACTCTTTGTAGGCCCCCAAAGGGATGGGCCTCCTGCTGCCATGGGAGGAAAAAGCCCTACCCCCACAGATGCGCTTGCTATCCTTGGTGTCCTGGACTTCGGCGATGCAAAAAAGGCAGAGCATGCACTTTCTCCACTAGCCCATGCCATGGGAAAGGATCTAAGGGATCTTGCCAAGGATACCCTGACCACATTGGCAAAAGGCATCGAGCAGGCATCGCTCTCTTTTATAGATGAGCTAAACACCCATCCTGTCTATACGATATATGAGATGCTTCACCAAGAGTTACTAAAGCCGGACAGGGTTATCATCCTTGGTGGGCCCGCAAGAAATCTAAAGCCCTATATAGCAGCTGTATTTGATATCCCATGCATAGTCCCTGAATATTGTGAGGCGGCAAATGCCCTGGGTGCTGCACTGGCACGTACTACAGCTCAGATAACGCTTACGGCAGATACTCAGATGAAAAGGCTGGTATGTCCAGAGATGGGTATTGAGCAGGAGATCCCTGCAAATTATACCATAGATGATATAAAGGCATTAGGGGTGAAAATCCTAAAGGATAACGCCCCGTATTTAGGCTTAACAGACGCTCTGGATGTGGACATAGTAGAGGCACAAAGCTTTAACATGGTACGGGGTTTTAGCACCGCAGGGAAAAATATGAGGCTAAAGATTCAGTCGACACCAGGCATTATCCCTGAATGGAGGTAGATAAATGAAGGCAAGATATAAGACCGGATTGATATTCTTCCCTGCATATGACTGGAAGATATCCCCCACACATCCGGAGAGAGAAGAAAGATTATTATATACCCAGGATCAGATCCTGGAAGAGGGACTTTTAGATATAGAAGGCATACATGAATTTAAGGCAGGCTTTGCTTCAGAAGAGGATATCTCTCGTGCACACTTCTGCGTGCCTGATGTGTCTTCACGTATTACGCCATCCCATAATATCTCTGCAGGGGGATGTATAGAGGCGGCAAGACATGTATTAGAAGGGGATGTAAAAAAGGCCTTTGCCTTAGTAAGACCACCCGGCCATCACTCTATGCGTGTGGTTCATGGTGCAAGGGGTTTTTGCAACATAAATATAGAGGCCATCATGATAGAGTGGGTAAGACATCACTATCCCAGGATAAAAAAGGTGGCAATCGTTGATACCGACTGTCATCATGGTGACGGCTCGCAGGATATATACTGGCATGACCCGAATGTACTGTATATCTCCCTGCACCAGGATGGCAGAACCCTTTATCCCGGCAGTGGTTTCCCGAATGAATTTGGCGGCCCAAATGCCATGGGCTTCACCCTGAATATACCTCTGCCGCCTCATACAAGTGATGCAGGCTTCCTGCATGTAATTGAAAACCTCGTGCTACCGGTCCTTGATGAGTTTAAACCAGACTTAATAATAAACTCGGCAGGACAGGACAACCATTATTCCGATCCTATTACAGCCATGGCATTCACTGCAGGCGGTTATGCCAGATTGAACGACATGCTCTGCCCTGATATATGCGTGCTGGAAGGAGGATATTCCATAGAGGCAGCCCTGCCATATGTAAATACAGGAATCATTTTGGCGCTGGCAGGACTTGACTACTCATATATAAAGGAGCCGGACTTAGATCTCGATCAGATAAGGGATGATCCTAAGAGCCTGGAATATATAAAACAACTCTGTGAGCAAATACTAATACGTTGGCATGAAAAAGACAAATTAAAGGATAAAAACTTCTTCGGAGAGGAATATTCTAAGAGAAATAAATCTATATATTATGATACAGATGGCATATCAGAGACACAAACAGAGGTTATACGCATATGTGATGAGTGTCCGGGGGTATTTAAAATCGACTCGGCAGCCTCTACCGGATACAGGATACTGGGCATACACATCCCCCATGGGACATGTAAGGTATGCAGAGATAAAGGCTACGAGTGGTTTGATAAACCAGATAGTGAGTTCTATGCAGTATATCTCCAGGATATGGACAACGACATATTCAAAGTAAAAAAATGAAATGAAATATGAGGATTAGGAAAAAGAAACGCATTGCCCTGGCCTTAGGCGCTGGTGGCGCAAGGGGGATAGCTCATATAGGTGTCATAAAGGCCTTGGCAGAATCAAATATACCTGTAGATTTCATCGCAGGGGCATCCTTTGGTTCTATAATAGGGGCACTATACAGTATATGTATGGATGTCACTGAAACAGAAGATCGCCTCAAAGATTATATGCAATCTCCTGTATTCCAGGAGGTAAAGGAGGAATTTGAATCTTTAGAAAATGATAAAACGAGAACCTTTCTTGAGAAGATACAATCGACTATAAAGAAAGGCTACTTCTATACAAGGGCATTGAGGAGAAATGCGTTGATCACACCGGAAGACTTTGTTGCAAATATAAAAGAATTGATAAATGACTATTCATTTGATGATATGCATATACCATTTAAGTGCCTTAGCGTAGATATCATTACAGGTAATCCTATAGTATTGAGTGATGGCGATCTATGCACTGCGCTCCAGGCCAGCTGTGCAACGCCTGGATTTTTTCCGCCTGTAAGCATGCATGACATGCTCTTGGTGGATGGTGGGATAGCCGAGATGCTACCTGTCTACCTTGCAAGGACATTTAACCCCGATTATATAATAGGCGTAGACGTCACCAGGGACATAATCCCTATTGAAGATCCTAAAGACGAGATCGCGCATAGCTTAGATATAGTCTTCAGAAGCTATGACATCACCAGAGACTTCTTGAATGTGTATGAAACCAAAGAGATTGATTGCATAATACGGCCGGATATTGGTTCATATAATTGGTCGGATTTTGACTCATTTGATATCTATATCGAGAAAGGCTACCATGCTGCAATGGCAAAAATAAAGGCAATTAAAAATGCAATATACTGGTTTTAAGTAGCAGTTCACAGGGGTAGTGATCAGAGATCAGGGATCAGGGAATAGGAATCAGCCTACAGGGGTCGGGGATCGGAAGTCAAGGATTCTGTCGTAGACTGTTATACCTAAGGCAAAAACCTATATCCCTTTCCCCGTATACTTATAACATGTCTTGGGTTTGTTGGATCATGTTCAATATACCTGCGAATCCGGGATATAAAGATATCTACAGTCCTCGTTTCTATATCCGGGTCAAGCCCCCACACATGCTTTAGTAATTCTCCCCTGGTTACTATACGATTTTGATGCTGAACAAGATACTGGATAAGCTTTGCTTCATGGGGGGTTATCCTTTCATTAAGGCCTTCGGGCCCTGTTATCTCCAATGTATCGAAATCAACAGCAACCTCACCTACCTTTAATGCAGAACCTGCCCTATACCACTCATAGCGGTCAAGCATCCTTTTTATCCTTAACAAAAATTCCTCTAAATAGAATGGCTTTGTGAGATAATCATCCGCACCTGATTCAAGCCCACTTACCTTATCCTCGATAGACGAGTATGCAGTAAGTATGAGAACAGGTATCTTTGGATCCTTTTCTCGTATATGCCCTAATGCCTCAACCCCGCCCATCCCAGGAAGCATAAGATCCAGTATCACCAGGTCTGCACCTATGTTCTCAAGAATATCTAATCCATCTTCAGCTGTTACGACATGGACTGCCTCATATCCCTCTGCCTCTAGATTGATGCGCAAACCTAAAGCCATTGCAGGATCATCTTCTATTATGAGTATCCTCCACCTAACGCTCATGCATACCCGCCTATTGGCAAACGGATAATAAACACGCTGCCTCCTTTAGTATAGCTCTTTTTACCTACCTTAATACTACCCCCATGTTCCTTTAGAATCCGTCTTACTATATATAGGCCCATTCCTGTGCCTGATCCCCATAGAGAAATGCCTTCAGGCAGCCTTTTAAACATCTTAAATATCTCCTTACGCTTATCTTCTGGTATGCCTACACCTGAATCTGCAAATTCAATATAGAGCCGTCTTTTATCTCTCCATCCCTTTATATCTATACGAGGGGTTTGCGTTGAATAATGGATGGCATTTTCTGCCAGATTTCTGAATACCATATCCATGGCATCCGTATCTATCTTTACATGTACATCATCCTTGATATCAATATTCACATCCACGGATTCTAACATGTTAGAATTCTTATATCTAAAATCGTCAATAATTTTCTTGAAAGATACCGACTTAAAGGCATAGGGGAGATCTCTCTGGCCAAGACGTGCGCCCTCAAGAAATTTCTCTACCAGGGCTTTTAGCCTATGGTTTTCACCAATCATTCCGTCGACAAGCCTTCCTGTCATCTCAGGAGAAAGATCCCTTGCCTTTATAGTCTCCATATAGAGTTGCATTGTAGCAAGAGGAGTCTTGAATTCATGGGTGATAGAAGATAAGATGTGACTCTGGGTTCTGGTTAAAGTGAGCTGACGTTGATATAGTATAAAGAGGACATAGATACCCACGAGGATGAGCAAGAGCAGTACAGCCCCCTCTACTATAATCACAATATCCCACGGCCCTATCCTCTGAATAAGTGCATAGTGTTGTGTAACAAACCATACTACCCACAATATTACTATTGCTACCCATGCTACCTGCATAGCAACAAATATGATAACAGACGGCCACCTTCTCGGCTCTTTCATAAATACACTACTATCACATACTTAATTAAATTTACCAGATTCATCTGGTTTTCTTTTAAAAAAAGACAGAACATGTTCCACATCAACTAAAATATCTATTTTGCAATACGCGATTTTGTGCTAACATTATAAACATGGGTGAAAAAAATTCAATTGTTAGCCTCATCATACTGCTTCTTATATTCTTTGTAGCCCCAACCATACTGAAATTATTAGGTCAACACAGCCTCAAGCATAAACAAGGCCTACATCACGATGAAGAAGAAAATATAATAACAGAAGGAGATGAGGATGAAGACCTATGGCAAGAGCCCACAGAAATGTCTCCTATATCTGATATTTCAAATAAACCGATTAAACCAAAATGGTTCTAGAAAAAACCAAAGGTAATCCCGGAATGAGATTTATATTGGGCCTGTTTGTTATAGCCCTATCTATCTACTGCTTTTATATAGCCCTTGCCGGATCAAACTCTCCTGAACTTTTCCTTGTGCC
>JAYEFR010000115.1:0-3185 GCA_034716155.1 Thermodesulfobacteriota bacterium | reverse complement strand
AGGTCAATGTCTTCAATGGTGGATTAGAAAGAGTTGACAGTAGAAAGGACAAGGTCTTAATCCCTTCATTCAGGTCAATGTCTTCAATAGCCCCAGCCTTTTCTCATGTTTATTCAACTGGTTAGATAGCCTTTTGCGAGAACCTAACAGATAAGGGCGGCTTTCTGTGCATAACAACGGTGAGTTTGCATCTTCCAAACAATGCAATTCATTGTTTATACAGGTATTTATCACTCTGCGAGCTCCTCCCAGGCTAAAATACCGGAGCTGATCGCTGTTATTCCTCTTCCTGAGACATTCTTCAGGTGCTCAGATGGGTTTATCTCCAAAACAAGGCAGAGGCTTCTCGTATAATCCTTATTCAATTGTCAAAGATCTCTCTATTCTCTTTCATGGCTTAAGTTTACACCGTGTAAGGAAATTATACCACAAAGAATTTTTTATCCCAGTCCGGTTCTTCAAAGTTGCTCACCCCGATACTCTGTCTTTTTTGCCAGTCCTCCTTACAAAGTATGTAGTATCTTACAGAGTCTTCGCTGTTATCTATTATTGTATTTACCTCCTCATGAAGCTCCTTGAGCTTGCCTGGCGTTATATTGAGTTCAAATACAGACTGCTGCACCCGCATGCCATAGCCTTCGAGTGTCTTCGCCACCTTAGATAACCTCTTTGGGTCGCAGATGTCATACAATGCGAGGATATCCCTTTCCATGTTCCTCATACTCATAAGATCTCGTACTCCTTTACCTGAACGATTTCACCTACACCCTGAACAATGGTTTTTCTTAGGCATTTCTCACACATGGGATAGATCCTCACTGAATCCTGATTCCTGTCTATTACAGATGCAATATCCTTTTTCAGTCGGCTGAGCCCTTCCTTGTCGAGTATGCATTCAAACAATGACCTCTGTCTTCTCATACCGTAATTCTGCAAGACCTTTGATACAGCATGAAGGCGCTTAGCCGCTTTCTTATCATCAACCGAATTAAACTTGATGTCATAACAGACAATATAGATCATTTCATTACCAGGGGAAAATAATCCTCTCTCTCTCCCCGCAAAAAAGCAATATAGAGTTTCACCTGATTTGTTATTGCCTCTCTATAAGGAATCCTTTTATTGTCTATGGGGTTCGTAAATTCAGTCTCAAGTTTGCGCTCAAACTGTGCGATTACCTTTCTTAAGGCAACAGGGGTAAGGAGTACAGGCAACTTCATTCTTGTCTCTGTATGGCCGTCATCCTCCAGCGAGGTTTTTGGCCCTTGCGGGGGTTCATCGTCATCAAATATATCGCCACGGCTCTCGCCGAAACCACCCATGCGGTCTTTCAAGATATCCGGGGTGTCTGATTGTTGTGGTGGAGCACACTCAACATAATCATTATCTTCTGGATGCACCTTTCTGAAGTCATCAGGACTGATGATATTCATATTGAATAAAGAAAAGACGAGGGTATCAACAATGATGGTCCTAAATTCCTCCATGAGATCAAGAGATAAAGACCTCCTGCCATAGCCAATGGCATGGAAGATTCCTACATAAGGGTCAAGCCCTTCCTTCTCAACAGCCCCGTCAACACGGCTGGAAAGAACAGTATACAACAGAGAAAGCACGGCATTCACCGGATCAGTAGGAGGTCTCCTTACCCTTTTTGTGAAGTCCTGGCTATTGATAAATCCCTCATCAAATACGGAAAAATAGACCCTTGCAGCCGAGCCCTCATAACCCCTGAGAGACTTGATATTGCCGGCCTCATTTACCCGTGAGAGGATCTGCTTGATTTCATTTTGCGCCCTTTTGAGGTTTTTTTTCTGAAATCTGCTTATACGCTGGAGCATTATAAACTGGTTTCTTATCTTGCCATATGCAATGGCCCTGCAGAAGTTCAGACACTTGTCTTCATCATCAAGCATCTTGTACTGCATGTGTCTAAGCAGGATATTGTGGTCATAGGGACACACAAGTTTGCCGTTATAATGGCCGTTTTTGCTCAGAAACACCGTATTGATACCATTTCTGAGCAGGACATTCATAGCCCTATATGTTATCTCCACACCGCCAAAGGCCACCACCTGTTCTGTACGAAACGGGAATATGGTGTGGTATGTATTCCCGTCCTTTTTAACCTTCAGGACATCGCCTTCCTTAAAGATCTTGGCGCCTGGGGTTGTTATGTATACAGTGATCATCTATATCCTCCTTATCTTTAGTACAAATATCATCGCAGCAATTGGCAAATACTTTTCAGGATTTTTGGATTATGCAATATCAACTTATCAATAATCATCCTATTATTTGATTCACTATCTTTTGCTGTTCTATTGGGTACTTTAGCAACCTTCCGTCCAGAATCTTTATATTGAGAACTTCACTTCGGTCCATATGGATTTGTTGTATCTTGCCTCTATCTTCGCCGCACTCGCTCAATGTAAAGAGATATGCCTTGGCAAAAAGGCCAAAATTCATCCTTAACGCCGCCAGTTTATACATGGTTTCATTTATAATATATCTGTTGTCCTGCTTATCGAATACACTGGTTTTACATTCAATCACGTATAAGGCATTGTTATAAGTAAACATGACATCAAATTCATTTTGCGCATCCTTTCTTTTGATTTGAATACTATCCACGATAGCATCCTCTGATAATTTCAGTCCGGATTTCAGCCATGAATAAACATATTCTTCAAACCATTCCCCTGTCAGGTATTTTATCTCTGCCTTTGTTAATCTTCCAGGTGAATACGGATCGAAGTTAAGGCGTTGGAGAAACACTGCCAGCCCATCGATTTTGTCAATAGTCACCTTGTTCTTCGAGCGGTAAGGCCTGAGAGAGTCGAGGAGATCAATGTCAGATGATGGTGCCTGTATATAATATTCAAAGAATCGCCTTGTATATCCAGAAGATCTCAACAAGGGGTTGATGCTCTGTTTATCGATTATTTCAACGCCATAACTGGTTAAATACTCCTCGATATTAACCCTGTAATTAATCGGTTTCTCCTTTTTTTTAACATCCGGGAATATTTTTCGATAGAGATTCTTGCCGATCGGCATATAAAATATTGAACCCTGCTTGTTTCTAAAAAAATTATAGACGCCAATAGACATAAGCTTTGTTCCGCCGGTTAAGTTCACAAAGAACACATCAGCATCGTTAAAAGCAAGGCCCCTCAGCTTTT
>JAYEFR010000114.1:0-16245 GCA_034716155.1 Thermodesulfobacteriota bacterium | reverse complement strand
TGCTTGTCCGAGCGTTAGCAAGATCTCCGGTGACTTAAGGGAATATTCTCTTAATCTTGGCAATCTACTCAAAAAAGGGGCTGGTATTACAGCCCCCTTTTGATGCCAAGTATCTTAAATAACCTGCTGTAAACATTTTCCCGCTCATTCATCCATGAATTAAAATCGTGTATATCTTCAGGAAAGTTTTTGTATAATTTATTAAGTCTTTTGCATGTCAGAAATACAGGATAAACCCTTAAAAGAAGCTTAAGATAAGGGAGACTATCAAGGAATTTACGAATCATCTCGAAAATATTATAGTCGAATGTGCGGTCACTCCATAGTGCACTGAATTCCTTTGGCCCCATTATTCTGGTCTTTATTAATATATTAATATCTTCATGTGTCATGTTTTGGATCAACAGCCGTATACCATCCGCAAAGGCACGAAATGAGCCGCCGGAACCCCGCTTCCATAAAACATTGTATTTCCAGAGTCCTTCTCTGCTGACATCGTCCTCCTTGATTGCCCTGGCTATAACATCAGCGGCAATCTTTCCAGCAAGAAGTGAAGACGGGACCCCATACGCAGAATTCGTTGAAACCTGATAACCGGAATCCCCGACAAGTACAAAACCATTACCAACAAGTTCAGGCTGATCAGCACGCACCGGGATAAAGGGTGTTGGCCCTGTGCCTTTGGCATATATCTTATCTCCGAAGATCTGGGGGTTTGATTCGCAAAATTCAATGGTAACATCTTTGGGATCCAGGTGACCTGAAAATAAGGGAAGACCACATCCTACATTTACTTTGCCCTTCTCTTCAGGAACAACCCAGAAATAACCACGGTTTTGAAGATAGCAGTACCACCCTGGATAGTCGGCTGGTGGCGTATACTCTGAATTACCTATAAGATCTCTCACCTCCCTGTAACAAACCACAGTATCCTCTGGCAAAAGTTTTTCATTATGATAAACCTCATGGGGCAGCTTATTACGAATCACAGCTTCAAAACCACTGGCATCACATGTTACACTACCACGAAATTCCTTAATCGATTCATCTGCTAATTTGCATTTTACACCAACAATGAAATTATTCTCAATCAAAGGCTCGATTACTTCAGTCTCTGCAAGCAGATCGCAACCTGCGTCTTGAGCGTATTTTAGCAAACGTTGGCCGAGACGGCCTCTGTGTATCAGATATGCATCGACATCTGCCTCAAAACAATATTTTTTGTTAGGGGAGAAGACCTTCAGTTTTTTCATCCTGAAGTCAAGCTCTTCTCCTTCAGGGGTAGGTATTCCAAATTTCTTGAATACATAGGCTGGTATAGTATCGAATGTCAGCTTATCGCCTATATCATCCTTTTTGCGCTTGTCTATTAATAGTACCTTCAGTCCTTTTTCAGATGCAACCTTTGTAATTGCGCAGCCTCCGCTTCCTGCGCCTATTACAATAAGATCATACTTTTCTTTCTTTGACATTGTTTACCTCCAGCTCTTTGATCGTCTTTAATGTATCTCCTCAATCCCCAAGGGGAACTTTGAGAGTGGCTCGCACCCGTCTTTTTTGATAACTATGGGGTTCTCATATCTGAAGCCAATATTCTCATCAGGGCATGCATACTGCATTGCACAGATGAGTAATTCTTTCTCCTGGTAGATATGATCCGGGTCTGTCCAGTAGGGAATCGGCCCATCGCTTGGCCCTATACGCCACTCATCCCCCATCATCCCGATACCGTGTTCAAAGCCAGGCACCATGTAATCTGCAAACCCACGTTCCTCGGCAAAATCCATCATCTCTTCAGCAAGGCCTACAGGGGATACACCTGCCTTATAGGTTTTGAGACATAAGGAGACGAGATCGATAAAATTGTTGGCATGCCACCGCTGCCTGTCCGTGGCAGTGCCGATAAAATAATTGTGAGAATGATCACCAAGCCCTAACTTGAACATTGCATGGATGTCCACCATAAGAGATTCGCCTTCCTGAATCTTTCTCCTGCTTGCAGGTGTACATGCACCTCCGGCAAGACCTGTACGGTAGCCGCTTGCTATTTCATTGCCTCCGGTAAAGGACCATTCCCAGACGCTACCTGCCCTGCGCATTGCAAGGGCTGCAATCCCTGCGATTTCAGTCTCGGTCATGCCGTTATATCCCCCGTTTTCCAGGGCATCTTTGACTGCCCTATGGCCTACATCAACTATCCTGGAGGCCTCTCTGAATCTGTTGATAGTGCCCTCGTCCTTGATAAGAGAAAGCCTGTCTATTATGTGGTGGGCATTGACAAATTTCGCATCAGAAAGGGCCAGCTTGAACTGTTCATACTCATAATGGGTGAGGTTGCCCTCAGGCAGATAATTGGACATGCCATTTTCCACACCAATGCGACCCCTTGTGATGCTCAGGGTGTCCTTGATAAAACCTGATATCACTGAGATCTGATCCATGCCTCCCATAGGTGCATATCCCAGCACATGATCTTCATCCAGCCATGAATCATCTGCTATGCGGGCTGCATCGATCACAAAAGTAAACGCTGTAGGCAGGCCATCAGATGGGATTACTATATAACTCCTCCATGGACAGAAGGCATCAGTGGTCCAGGAGAGCGTGCGCAGCCGTGAGCCCAGATATACATCGATGCCTTCCTGCGCCATAGCGTCTTGTATCTGGGATATCCTATTTGGAAAATCGATAAAGAATGGATCTTGCGTGTTTGTGGTATTTCTACTCATGGGCTTACCTCCTTTAATATTCGGCTGGGATCTGCGAGAGCACCTTGTTCAGGCGATCAGCAAGGGATGCAAGCTTTAGGGCCTTTACCATATTGCCCCTTAGTTTGAGCTTCCCACCCATAAGCGCTCTCTGTGACTTGAGCTTTCCCTGAGATATCTTTGCAAAGGTCTCATAATCTCCCGTGATCATAAACTCTGCCTGAGGTGATTCGCCTTCGCCCACCCCGACCTCAGTAAAACGCCCATCCTCGCATTTGAAGTACAAAAACCTGTCCTTGCCATCAGGGCAGTTTTTGTAGATGTTTGTCATGGAAGTGGAGATACGTTTCATCTTCTCCGGGCTAAGCTCTTTCTTCAGGCGATTTTCCACCTCATCACGCCACTGGGGGCTTAAATAAACAAGTTTTTCTTCCATCATATCCTACCTCCTTTTTCTGATTAATATGGCAGGTTGACCTGCCTACCTTTCATTTTTTAATAGTCCCCTTAGAATAAGACCAAGCCCTTCATCAAACATGGCCTGGGTAGACCTCCCCTCTGACTTTACATAGGCCTTTATGATAAACATCACATAGATAGAAAAGAGGAATTGGGTTGTATGATCAACATCGATCTTGTGAAATCGGCCCTGTTCAATCCCGGTCTGCAATACTCCCTTTAGCATATCCATGGAGGCACGGTTGATCTCGGTGAAGCGGTCTTCACGAGGGGATAAGGGGAATATAGTGGGATCATTTATAAGTACAGCTCTAAGCGCTCTATCCTTAGAGAGATACTCAAATGCCTTTGTGCACATTATCACAAACCTTTTTACAATATCATCTTGGCCTTCCATCTCTTCTCTTACCTTTGCCTGCCAGCGTAAAAGCCCATGTGCCACTGTTTTTTCATAGAGGTCTTTCTTGCTCTTCACATACAGATAGAGGTTCCCTTTGGTCATCCCCATCTCTTTGGCGATGTCCTCTACCGTGGCCTTCTTATAGCCATATTTTGCAAAGACATTAAGTGCTGCTTCATAGATCTGATATAAGCTGTCTTTTTTTGTCATGATAAATAAATGAACAATTTGTTTATTTGTTCATTTAACAAGACCATGCTGGTTTGTCAACATAAAACGCTCTGGAGTTTACCGAAAAATTTATCTGCGGTAAGAATAAGTGGTTGAATTAACATGAGAAAGAAGTGGGAATAAGTGGAAATGGCGATTTCTCCGTAGTAATATATGAAAGAGATTTTCGGTAAGCTCCAGTTATTTGGTACTTGCAAAACTCAGGTTTAATCTTTATTTAGGTATCTTATTGATGCTTCAAATATAATATAGCATAATATATCTAATCTAAAAGTTAGGAGGATGATATGGCTAAAAGGATTATCTTAATACTATCAGTAGTCTTGATATTTCCCGGGATTTGTCTGGGCTCAGGCTATGTGCTTGCCACATATGCCCCGGGTGGAAGTGAGATTGATGGGGCCAGTTTAGGGATAGAGTTGGGAGGTATTTTTCTCTCAGATTTTCACCCTACAGGCGGGGCATTTTCTCTTGGTCTAGGGATAAGTGTGGGCGATAGCGATGAAGATCCGCCCTCTGTAGCAAAGCTGTTGCCAGGCGGGCCTGTTACAGGCATTATAGGTTATAATGATGGCAATGAGCAGGAGGTATATCTTTCCTTTGGTGCAGAGATAACACCTGCATTGTTTGGCGTAGCCGGCATTGGGTATACCTCTCAGAAGATAGTGACCATTGGCATCAGTGATAAAACATTATATGAAGTGGACGACGAGACAGATAATAATATCTCTGGTATGCTTCAGATACGCTATGCACGGGAAGGGCTTATGCTCGGGGTTGGATATCATTCAAGGCGTGGGGTAATAGCAAGCCTGGGTATTGCATTCTGATATAATTAAAAAGAGCAAGATTGGGGCAGACATAGAGTGAGGCCGTATCATATAGTTATAAAAACATTTGTGTGCCTTTCCATAGTTTTCATCACAGGATGCGCTTCATTGCAAAACTATGCCAGGAAGGCAGATCCAGCCAGAAACTATATTGCAAAAGGGGCATATGAAAAGGCCATCACATCATTTCCGGAAGAGGCCAGGGGGGCAAATGAGGTCCTTATACATTTGGAAAGGGGCACCATCCTTCAGGGTATGGGGCAATTTGAGGCCAGTGCTAAAGAATTTGAATCAGCAGTAGCAAAAGTAAAAGGTTTTGAGTCCAGGGCTGTGATATCTGCATCAAAGAGTACGACGCAGATGGGTTCCTTGCTCATAAACGAGCAGGTGCAGCCTTATGAGGGCGAAGATTTTGAAAAGATACTCATTCACTCTCTTGATGCCATAAATTATCTCATGATGGATGACCTGGAAGGGGCCAGGGTAGAGATCAGGAATGCATACCGCAGGCAAAAAGAGCTTTATGAAAAACATTATAAGGCTATCCGGAAGGCAGAAGAGAAAGCCAAAGGGGCAGGTTGGAGGCATTCATTTATTAAAGCAGATGCAGGGCGCCTTAAAAATTTAGAAGATAAGGCGGCATCAGTCCATAGTGTGTACCAGAATGCCTTTGCCTACTATATATCATCCCTTGTCTATGAACTAAACAATGAACAAGATGAGGCATACATAGATCTAAAACATGCAATAAAGGCAGCCCCAGATTCCATCCCTATTCAAAAAGACCTTATTCGTCTGAGCAAAGAGCTTCATTACTATGACGATCTTGAACTCTGGGAGAAAAGATTCGGCACGTCAGGGATAGACCCTAAGGATGGTATAGATGTAGTTGTAGTCATTGGAGTGGGTCTGGCGCCTGTCAAAGAGGAGGTAAAATTCCCTATACCAATAATCCGCCATGGGCGGAAAGGTATAGTGTTTGCCGCACTACCTGTTTATAGATTTGAGCCCACAACTACACTAGCTGGTATGGTAGGGTATGGTAATACCTGTATCAAAACCTCAAGGGTATTGGATGTAGATGCAACAGCAGCAAGAAATCTCCTGGATGAATTTCCTATACTCTTTGCAAAACAGATAGCGCGCACATCCCTAAAGGCAACAGCTACAAATAGGATGGGAAAGGAGTTTGGTGCCCTGGGATCTCTGGCTGGAAGCGTATACTCAGCAGTAACTGAACAGGCTGATTTGAGGACATGGTCAACCCTGCCAAAGCAAATTCAGGTGGTAAGACTTTCCATACCCAAACAAACAAGGGAACTAACAATCAGGACAATACCTACTGGATTTACTCAAAGGGTAGGGATTCCGGATAATGCCCAACATGTAATAGTCTTTGGCAGGGCTACGGATTCCAGCCTTGTCATTCATACAAAAATATTTTAATAGGAGGGATAGATTATGCTTAATATAAGACATTTTATACTGTTGCCGGTTATTTCACTTTCGTTCATCATAGTAGGTTGTGCTACGTCTGCGCCAAACATACTCACGGTTCAGGCAGGCCCGGGAGGGCTGAGTTCCAAGAAGACAGAGGTAAACAGCTCCACTCTGGCCAGGAAGCTTGATTTTGGTGAAGTGAGCATCAGGGCTGTTGGCCCGGATGCCGGAATGGAGGCTCAGGTTATAGTACAAAACAAGAGCAAGAGGGATGTAAACTTCGAATACAGATTTATCTGGTATGATGCAAAAGGGTTTGAGGTGTCTTCATCTGCACCATGGCTTCCTGCAATCCTCGGAGCCAAAGAGGCCAGGGGTTTTAAATCCAGCGCACCCAACCCCAATGCTGTAAGATTTAAACTCATGATAAGAAAACCGCACCCTTTAACTGATATGGGTACATAATAAAATCTCCAAGGAGGATATGCTTATGAAAAGGATCTTTATATTTATAGTTTTTGGTGCGTTATTAACTCTCTTAAGCGGATGTGCAACAACCCCAAGTGTGAGTTATGGGAGCGCAGAACAGGTAGAGACCATAACCACTGGATTCGGGTCTACTGATCTTCAGATGATAGCAGAAAAGATGGTAAATTCACTTTTAGCAACTCCGCTTTTACAGTCTGGTAAGCGTCCTGTTGTCTATGTGCACAGGGTCAAAAACAAGACAGATGAACACATAGACACCAAGTCCATTACAGATAAGGTAAAGGTAACATTACTCAAATCCGGGAGGGTAAGATTTTCTGCAGTGAGCGAAGTCAATGATGAGATGATAAAACAATTAGAGTATCAGACAAGCTCCGGGATAGTGGATCCTAATACAGCAAAGACATTTGGCCATCAAGTAGGCTCGGATTACTTCCTGTATGGGGAGATTACCTCTATCAAGAAGAGGGCCGGCAGGGTTGAGGACGTGTATTTCAAAATGACCATGAACCTGGTAAATGTCGAGTCAGGGCTCATTGAATGGGCAGATGAAAAAGAGATAAGGAAACAGGCTAAAAAGCCGCTTCTTGGCCCGTAAGGATAGAAGTGGTCAGGCCTGACCCATTAAAGGAGGTTTATATGAGCGATACACTTGGTGATTTAGGGAATAGATCTCTATTTAAACTCATAGGAGATCTTTTTAAGCGAGTGATAGGGTTTGTCGCCCTAGAGCGAGATTTCGTAAAGCAAGAGACCACCAAACAGATCAAATCGAGTATACCATGGGGAATCATTGCGATAGTAGGATTAATCTTGCTCTCCTTAGGTGGGCTCTGCTTGTTGGCAACCATTATTCTTTTGCTGAATACGTGGTTTATGCCGTGGGCATCTGCATTGATCGTAACTATTGTATTGTTGGTAATAGGAGGTGTAGCTGGCCTCATCGGGTTGGTGCGTACAAAAAGAGGCATTGAACAGGCAAAGGCAACGTTTAATAGTGTGGGAGAGGATATAAAATGGCTGAGAGAGAAATAAGAAAAGAGATTGATATCCTAAAGGAAGAAATCAGCGCTATAAGGAATGAAATCAGGGCAAGACTCGGTATATCAAAAGGGGACATCGTAACAGGGCTCAAGGTTATTGTGATTGGGATTGTGGCAATAATTGGTCTTAAGTTGGTCTGGAAACCTGTCGGTGCACTTACGGGTTTTTTATGGAGGCATAAGATAGTGTGTCTTGTTCCACCTGCAGGTTATTATATCTTTATTAAATCGCAAAAATGATTTTATGTGAAAACAGGGATCGGGGATCAGGGGCCGGGAATCAGTCTTCAGGGATGGATATTTTTCTTAGCCCGAGCATATTTATATGAAAAGAGTTGTCAGTTGTCCGTGGTTTATTTGTTTGTGGTATATTGGAAGGTGATAATCCTATCTGGAGATTTTACAACGGACAACGAGCAATGGACTACTGACAGGTATAAGTACAGAACTAAAAGACCACTCATGGCTGAATATGTTTTCATCCTTGGTTGTGAGTGTGGATCTCTCATGAGGGTTTATATATATAGGATAGGGTATGACTAAAATAAAAAGGATATATCTGGATCATGCAGCTACAACTCCTACTCACCCTGAGGTCTTGGAGGCTATGCTTCCTTACTATAAGGAGTTTTTTGGCAATCCCAGCACTACCTACACCTTAGGACGCAAGGCAAGGAAGGCCGTTGATGAAGCAAGGGCGGATGTTGCCTCACTTATTGGAGCTGACCCTTTAGAGATAATCTTTACCAGCGGCGGGACAGAGGCGGATAACCTTGCCATAAAGGGGATAGCCTGTGCCGGAGAGGCAAAGGGAAGACACATTATTACCTCTGCCATAGAGCACCATGCAGTGTTAAATACCTGTAGATATTTAGAGGAAAGAGGTTTTAGGGTGAGTTATCTACCGGTAGATGAGTATGGCCTCGTAGATCCTGATGATGTAAAAGGAGCCATTACCTCTGATACTATCCTTATAACAATCATGTACGCCAATAATGAGGTGGGCACCATTGAACCTGTTGAAGAAATCGGATTAATTGCAAAAGAAAAGGGCATTTTATTTCACAGTGATGCGGTGCAGGCAGTGGGAAAAATCCCTGTAGATGTAGATACCCTCAATGTAGATCTGCTTTCTGTCTCCGGCCATAAGATATACGGCCCTAAAGGTATTGGCGCCCTTTATATTAAAAACGGGGTAGAGATAACGCCCCTTCTCTATGGTGGAGGTCATGAGAGAAACCTGAGGGCAGGCACTGAAAATGTCCCGGGGATTGTGGGCCTGGGCAAGGCATGTGACATTGCATCAAGGGATTTAGAATCCCAGATGAGTTGTTTGCAAGGGTTGCGGGACAGACTGCAGACACAGATTACAGAAAAAGTATCTCATACCCGGATAAACGGGTACCCCTTAAAAAGACTGCCTCAGATCTTAAGCGTCTCCTTTGAATGCGTTGATGGAGAATCAATAGTGGCTGGCCTTGATATAAAGGGAGTTGCTGTCTCTGCCGGCGCTGCTTGCACCTCCGGGGAGAGAGAGCCTTCTCATGTCCTTTCAGCCATGGGAATATCTCCTGATGTTGCTTTCGGTACTGTAAGAATTAGCTTGGGAAGGGAAAATACAAAAGAAGATATAGAATATACCGCAGAGATACTAGAAAAAAATGTGAAGAGACTACGGGATGCGCGTTCATAAGATACATGGTTTTGCGGAAGATGTGTGATTACACAAAATTAGGCATTTAGACCGAAGGCTGAAGATGGAGGGAGGCGGACAATTAATAATTAGTCTTCAGCCTTCGGTCTTTAGCCTAAATAGCTGAGTATTTACAGTATAATATCGTTATTCAAAAATGTTTGGAGATACTATGAAAAATTCCGGCATTAGTCACAATATAAAAAATATAGGGATAATAAGCACCAGGATTGCAGGTACAGATGGAGTATCTCTGGAGATAGGGAAATGGGCCCATTGTCTGGAAAGGAATGGTTTCAGCTGTTTTTACATGGCAGGAGAGATAGACAGGCCGGATGACAGGTCATTCTTAGCAGGAGAATTTCACTTTAATCACCCCGAGATAAAACAGATTCAGGATGAGGTGTTTGGAAGGATTACAAGATCGTCTCGTATAGGAGGGAAGATCCACCGGCTTAGAGGTTACATGAAGGGCAAGATTAAAGAGTTTGTAAGGCTCTACGATATAGACCTTATCATCCCGGAAAATGTGCTTGCTATACCCATGAACATACCCCTTGGCATGGGCATAACAGAATTTATTGCAGAGACAGGTATACCCGCGATAGCGCACCACCATGACTTTTCGTGGGAAAGGAAGCGGTTTCTAGTTAGTTCTGTTCAGGATTACTTGCTCATGGCGTTCCCCCCTGACCTGCCATCCATAAGGCATGTGGTGATAAACTCCCAGGGCTCTGTACAGCTGAGCCATAGGAGAGGGATTAGCAATACAATTATCCCAAATGTATATGACTTTGCAAACCCGCCTGGCAGCCCTGATGAATACGCAAAAAAGTTGAGGGATGATGCGTACCTTGAAGAAGATGATATCTTTATATTGCAACCGACGCGGATTGTAGCAAGAAAGGGCATTGAAAAGGCTATAGAGATAGTAGCCGGACTTGATCTGAGAAATCCCGCCTTGGTTTTATCTCATGGTTCAGGGGATGAAGGGGATGAATACAGATCAAAGATAGTCCAGTACGCTCAAAAGAATAATGTTAAATTGGTAGATATTGAGCCTGTAGTAGCTCAAGGTAGAGGAGTGAATAAGGCAGGGCAAAGATTATATACTATGAAAGATGTGTATCAATGTACAGACCTTATTACATACCCATCATCTTTTGAAGGTTTTGGCAATGCATTTTTGGAGGCCATTTATTATAAGAAGCCTATAGTTGTAAACAGATACTCCATATATGTAACCGATATAGAACCAAAGGGGTTTAATGTCATTGCTATGGATGATATTGTTACAGAAGAGATTACAGATAAAATAAATGTTGTCTTACAAGATAAAGGGAAAAGAGCGAAAATGACTCGATTCAACTATAAGCTGGGGAAGGAATATTTTTCTTATGAAGTAGCAGAAAAGGGACTTCTTAATCTCATAGATACATTAAGGGGTGATTTTTCAAGAAGGAGCATATGAATATCGCTATATGTCACTATTCTTGTCCGCCTGTTGTTGGGGGGGTAGAGATTATTGTTGGGCAGCAGGCCGATCTCTTTAAAAAATATCATCACAATGTAAAGGTGTTGGCAGGCAGCGGAGGGCAGTTTTCTCCGTATATCGATATAGAGATAAACCCAATGCTGAGTTCGACCAGTCCCCGTATAATCGAGTTGCATGAGGCTTTGAAAGAGACACGCAGCCTAAAGATTATAGAACCAGATATCCGAAAGGCAGTGGAGTTCTTGGAGGTTTCACTAAGATCATTCGATGTACTCATAGCCCACAATATCCTTACCATGCCTTATAATCTGCCTCTTACATATGCCATACACCGAATCGCAGCCAGGGGCGGCATAAAGGTCATAAGCTGGAACCACGATTCCCCGTATTTCTATGAAGGTTATCCAGGGTACATAGACGAGGGGCCATGGCTCATCCTTAAGAAAAGGAGCCCGGATATCTGTTATGTGTGCATATCAGAATCCAGAAGATCAGACTTTGGAAGGTTGTATGGATCAGATGATGGTCTCCATGTTATTCCCAATGGTATATTCCCTTCGGATTTTCTTCAACTTGGCCCCATGGCAGTGAGGTTAATTAAGGATAAAGGATTATTAGATGCAGATTTGATCATGATCCAACCTTCCAGGCTGCATCCGAGAAAAAACATAGAACTCTCTATAGGGGTTATAAAGGCCATAAAAAAAAGGGGGATTAATGCAATCCTTCTTCTTAGTGCGGCGCATGATCCACATGAGATATCTTTTGTCGAGTATTATCGCAGATTGAAGGATCTTTCAATTCAGGAAGGGGTGGCTGATAATATAATCTTTATGACTGAGTATATATCAGAAGATCATCACCACTTAGCATTGGATAGAAGTATAATTAAAGACCTTTACCTTATATCAGATATCCTGTTTATGCCCAGCACTCAAGAAGGGTTTGGCATTCCTATTTTGGAGGCAGGTATATTGCGGCTCCCTATTGTATGTTCTAATATAGCGCCATTTAAAGAGATTTGTAATCATGATGCCTGTATGTTTGACCTAAAGGATACACCTGAAGAAATTGCTGATAAGATCATAGAATTTGGTAAGTCTAATGTATTAGGCATGTATAGAAAGGTCTTAAGGGGGTATAACTGGGATTCTATATACCGGAAGAGATTGTTACCTTTGCTGGAAAGGCTGACCATATCAGATTAAAAATGCTTGGGTTAGTTTAATATTTCAAACAGGATCCCCCTATTCCAATCAGGGCATTGTTTTTTGTCTGGCCCTAATTGACATGGTGAATATTTTGCTATAAAACAAGGTCATGGGCAGAGGGCATGATATAATGGTGAGTTTAATACTCGATATTGCAAAGGACCTATTTGTACAAGATGGCATAAAGGGCACCACCATGGATAATATTGCTAAAAAGGCAGGGTTGGGCAAGTCAGTGCTGTATCAATATTTTAGCTCCAAGGATGATCTCATTGCCGGTGTGATAGACCGAGAGATAGGGCATCTAAAAAGGTCCCTTAAAATAGACCTTGATGATGAAGATGACCCTATTATCAGGTTAGCAAGGATGTGGTCCAATGCCATAGATTTCTATAAGCGGGACGATTTCTTGATGCATCTATTGCGTGGCAACGAGTTGGGCTTGCCGCCATATATGTATGAGGACTATATCATGAAGATTGAGACCTTTGTGGTAGGGCTCTTGGAGAATATGATCCGGAGTGCCATAGACAAGGGTATGTTTGTGGAGTGCGATAGCAGGATTGCAGCATATATGGGGTACAAGATATACCAGGTAGGAACCTATGGCAAGACAGAGACACTAAAGGAGTACACCCCCAAGCAGATAATGAAAAAGACTATACAGATTATGGGCTGGGGAGTACTGAATCAAAAGCCAGGGCAGGATATACCTTAACTTACTCCGGCATTTACTGGTAATGTGTTAAGGGCAGTCTCTTCATCATTTTTTGTTATTATCCTTGGTGGTTAGTAAAACCAAATCGTCCATGTTCCAGGCGTTGATTATTACTTTGTTCCTTTCTTAATAAGTTTATATGAAAATAGCTATCAGCTCTCAGCGGTCAGCTTAAAGAGGAGTCTGGCATGATTTCAATCCATCTCGAGAATATTTCATACTTGGCTGTGTCCGAAAAGGATATGGCGGTTTATATGAAAAAGCGCCTGTTGATGCGCAGGAATCACAGGTCCTGCAAGGAAGATCAAAAAATCTCCCCTCACGCAAAGACGCAAAGATCGTAAAGGAAAATAAAGAAGAATGATAAAAAAAGAAAGTGTCTTTACGTGCTTGGCGTTCTTTGCGTGAGAATGTTTTTCGTCCTTTGTTGTGAGCGCAGCTCATGCGGATTTATTAAAAGATGGGAAATTAATTTCCAAATAAGCGAAAATTATTTCACATAAATAGTAGTAGTTTTAGGCACGATTTTTCTTATGGAGGTTTTAATCTTTAAAATCAATATGTTATATAAATATAACAATAATCAGACCTGGGCATACTTTTTGCACATGGGAAGTCACATCGAAGAATGAGGAGGCTATGATATGGGGTTTGTTAATAAAATGAAGGGTGGATCAAAGCAACTTGCAATAAATCTCACTACAGAACGTGTTATAAAGTACGTGCAGAGGTCACCAGAAAAAAACTTTGGAAAGATGATCAGTGCCCTTGCTGTTTTGGGCGCCAGTTTCGGCAATCCAAAACCCTTTAAGGATTTTATCGGGTGGGTTGAAGGCACCCCCGGCGCAAAGCAGTGGTTTATCAACTTAATGAAGAGAGACAGGAGACAGGTGGCAAATGTGGTAAAACTCCTGTTTGGAAATTGCTCTTTAAGGTGGATAGAAAAGAGCAAAAGATTAGAGAAAAAATATGGCTTCACAGCGCCTTACTCTATATTGATCAGTCCTACCATGAAATGCAATCTGAGATGCAAGGGCTGTTATGCAGAAGACTACAGGCAGGATGCTGATCTCCCCATGGAAATTTTTGATAGCATTATTACTCAGGGTAAAGAGCTGGGTGTTTACCTGTATACAATCTTAGGTGGTGAACCCTTTGTCAAGTTTGATGATCTATACGCCATTGCATCGAAACACTCTGATTGCCTGTTTCAGGTATTTACCAATGGCACGCTTATCACGGAAAAGGTAGTTGAAAGGATCGCCGAACTGAAAAATGTAATCGTGGTGTTCAGCGTGAATGGGGATAAGGAAGAGGTAGATTACATGAGGGGCCCTGGCATATATGACAGGGTTATTAAATCCATGGATTTGATGAATCAACGCAACCTGATGTTCGGTATGTCACTGGTACTTACGTCCAGAAATTATCCCCTGATGACAAATGAAGAATTCTATAAGAGCTGGGAGGCAAGGGGGGTTATGTACGCATGGAACTTCCTCTTCATGCCTGTGTCCAAAAATCCCGACCTAACTTTAATGCCCACGCCTGTGCAGAGGGTTACTTATGGAGAATATATAAAGGAATACAGGGAAAAGCACCCTCTTTTCATTATGGATTTCTGGGCGGATGCCCCAGCAGTTCATGGTTGTATTGCAGGTGGGAGGAGATATCTCCATATCAATCACAAGGGCGATATAGAGCCATGCATTTTTGCACATTTTGCCACCCATAATATCAAGGAACACTCACTACTTGAGGCGCTTAAGTCACCTTTTTTCACAGCGATACGGCAGCACCAGCCCCATACGGATAATCTTTTAAGGCCCTGCATGATTATCGACAATCCCAAAGTTTTGAGGGATGTATGTGGAAGGTATAATGCAAGGCCAACGGCAGGGGGGGCGGAGAATCTGATTGGAGATCCAGAGACAGTCGCCTTTTTGGATGACTATTCTAAGGAAGTTGCAAGGGTGGTTGACCCGGTATGGAGGGAGAAATACCGCAAGCACATGTCAGATATGCTCGAGCGTAAACGATCTTATCCCGAGGGGGGGGACCGTCTATCCTACAGACTGGATAGGCAAACCTTCATGGAGGAGGCCACTCGTTATGTAAAAAATGATCCAGAGTATGGGGGAATACTTATTGATGAGGCAAAAAAAGCTTATGATCAGTACGAAAAAGATCAGGATATCCATATGAAGTTAGAAGAAGATAGAGAAGAGATGTCTCAGCAATTATATGAAGGCCAAGACAGTGTCGCAGCATTTTAAATGGAATAGAGGAGAGAAGGATATGACGCGATACAACACTGCCTTAGTGCTGGGAGGCGGTGGTGTGCGCTGCATGGCCCATGTAGGTGTGTTCAAGGCGCTTCATGAGCAAGGGATTGAGCCTGATCTGATTGTGGGGAGCAGCATTGGATCAGTCCTGGGATCAGTATATGCCTACATGAAAGATCCCGTCTATGTGGAAGGTTTTGCCAACAGATTCTCGTCCAACAAGATAATGCAAAGGATGGAAAGGACTATAAACCGTCATGGTGAAACTGCATTTTCCAAAATCGTCTCTTTCCTGGCCTTCTCTTCTGGGATTATCCATGCCTTCTGGCGCCAGGGCATAGTATCTGAGGCGCTTGTGAAAAAGGCCTATTCAAACATTTTGGGTGATGGGGTACTCTTATCCCGCAAGTTTTTGGTCGAAGACACGGCCATACCCTTTGCCGCCCTTACAACGGATTACAATACTGCAGAAGCAGTTGCTGTGACAAAGGGGGAGTTGCCCACCATCCTGTATGCATCAAGCGCATACCCCGGCCTATGCAAGCCTGTGCTATACGGGGGCAGGGTCCTCATGGATGGGGGGGTTATCAGTATAGTCCCTGTGCTGGCAGCGCACCTGCTCGGGGCAAAGAAGATAATTGCTGTTGATACCGAGCCCAAGGCAACCAAGGAAGCTTGTAAGAATGGTGTAGAGGTAATAAATCATGCCGCTGATATCCGTGGACACAGATTAAACATTTTCGAGAAGAACCTTGCCGATATTGTCATTTCACCAGACATCAACGGTTATAAGTTTTATGAGTTCAGCAAGATGAACGAATGCAAGGATGCAGGCTACAGGGAAACCATCAAGACAATTGACAGGATTAAGGGCTTGGTCTCAAGTCCTGATCACGATAGCGAAATATACCATAAGCGTCAGACCATGGAAGCCTATTATCCATTTGCCGTGATCTAGCAAGTTTATGCTCCGCGTATATGGGTGGTTTATAAATCTATATGGATATCACCGCTTAAAAGATTGTGAATACGGCCCGATGCCTCTACAAGGAGGTGCCCTTCCATGTTTAATCCTATGATCTTACATTGTCTGCCCTCTTGTGTACAGGCCGCAGCACCTATTATGTGGCTGCGTGCTAAAAATGCCGATCTGATTGGGTCAAAGCCATCCCCTTGGTATATAGAAAGCCATTTGTTAAGGCTGATGAGAATTTTGTGTAATACATGGCGCACCTCAAGCGGA